>JACPYZ010000018.1 GCA_016195765.1 Candidatus Curtissbacteria bacterium
GTTTCCGTAGTTGCCGGTGGAGTAGCACCAGCAGTTGTTTCCGCAGTCGTCCGAGTGTCGGCAGGTGCGCTTGAAGGTTCAGTTGCTTCAAGCCTCGATTCGTCCGCCCCATCTCTTGATCCTTCTGGCTCTGGCGTGCCAGGTGCAGGAGGTGCAGGTGGTCCTTCAGGGGGCGGAGGTGCTCCGGATCCTGCTCCAGCTGCTTCGCCACTTGTTGCCCCGACGGCAGGTGCTACAGCTTCGAGTTCGGCACCTCCACTCGCCGGAATCTCACTGGCAGGACTACCAGTACCAACTGTTGCCCGTCCGGTCTCACCTATGTTTTGCGCCATGCGGCCAGCAATCGCTGATTGTGCTTGGTCGGTACTCATTCCTGCTACATCCACACCAGCAGCAGCTGCCATTCGATCCATAGCTCCTTGAACAAGTGATCCAGGGCGAATTGATCCTGGCCTTGGTTCAGTTAGATTAGATACAACTGGGGGCTCTTGTTCCACCGCTGCTGCATCAGTGACTAAGTTTGATACCGGATCTCCCCTGCCCCTTAAAGCAGTAATCACGTCATTTGGCGAAGTAGAACCAGTTACAGGAATGCCATTTTCAGCAGCAATTCTCCTCATATTTTGTGTGATGTAGGCTGGAACACCACCAGCGTCAACTGTTCTTAATAAGTTAGCTGCATCTTCAGTTAAAGGAAGAGGTGATTCTGGAGCTGGAGCTTCGGCTGCGGATGGTTCAACAGGTGCCGAGTCGGGGCCACCATTCGCACTTGGCGCTGAAACAACTGGCGATTCAGGCGCAGTAGCTAGTTCTGAAGGAACCAGTCTAGCTACAGGCGGCGCATCTGCACTAGCAGGATTTACATCGCCAAAATGGCTGTCAGGTCTAAAAAAGTCGCGCATACGCAAAACAGGGTAACCATCTGGCCCAACTTTTAGTTTAGATTGTGCTCCAGCAGGTTCTTGCCCAGCATCTGGTTCTTCGGCTGGTACCTCATCGCCTGGTAAAACGTTTGCGGCTTGGCCTGTCGCTCTACGGTCAGCCGCATCGCCTCTAGCCAAGTCTCCCATATCTCGTCCCAGATCATTGGGTAAACTCGTATCTGCCGCCAAGGGAGCTGTGCCAGCTGGAGGTTGTGGTTCACGTGCCTGCCTGTCTAACGCAGCCGCTCGGTCTACCACTTGAGAAACAGCTGCGTCGTCAAAACCGTATTCTTCAACAACCTTCATCGCTGAATCAAGTCCTTCACTGCGCTCATCTCCTGGAGTATTAGGGTTATCCTTTGGGGCGTCTTTCTCTGCTCGCGCTGCAGCCTCTTGTCCAGCTGCCATCTTTGCTTTTAGACCAAACGGATCGTCCTGTCTTTCTTGTCCCTGAGGGCCTCCGATCATCGCCTCGCCAGTCCTAGGGTCAACACCCAATACAGATGCTCGTGGTCCCTCTGGCCCAGAAGGAGCAACTTGCGGCCCCTTACTGCCAATCCTAATTGGTCCAAGACTGATAACCTTCATTAGCTTTCTCCTCCAGCGTCTGCCAAGGCCAGTTCTTGAATCTTGCTTAAAAACTTTTCCTGGTTTTGTAATATAAAGTCTTGGAACTCGTTACCACTCACGTTTACGCTCAAAGCTTCAGCAGAAAACATGGCATCAACATCTTCGTCTTTAATATCAAGCGCTTTGAGCCTCTCACCAATTGTTAAATTCTTTTCATCAAATGGGTTAACGTAGTCGGCGGGGAGTTTTTCGGCAGGAATGCCTTCAACTTCTAATTTGCTGGCATTGTCTTGCAGAAACTTCAAAAAGCTCGAACCGTACACAGTAAGGCCCAGAGCATCGTCCGGAATTTTTCCGGCCGTGTCTTCTTTTGTGATCCCCAAAATTTCCAGCCTCTCGCCTATTGTTTTAGGGTCGTCAGAAAGAGCAGATGTAAGCTCAGTTAAGCTCAGTTGTTTCATTGGCAGTTTCTTCTATAGCGTCTTTCAAAATTTCGGTTGCTCCCGCAACGTTTCCCGATTCAATTGCAACCAGTGCATTTTTCCACTCGGCAATTTCCCGCGCTTTTAGAATTTCGCCTCTAAGTCGAGTATACAATAATTTAAAAGTCGGGTAACTTTCGGCAAGTTTTTGATAAAAACTCAAAATCATATCTTCGTGTTTTTCAATTTCGGCAAGCGTGGCCAGAGTTTCTTTGGCAATTGCTTGAGCCTGCTCAACCGTAAGTGAACCGCTGCGTAAACCCTTCAAAAGCTCATTTGAAACATCTTGTGCCACTCGCCTTCTGGCAGAAGGTTGTGCACTTACTTTTTTATCCACAATTAAATATAGAAGTAATCGCTTACAAATTGCAATTTCTGAAGAAGCTAAGTTTTAATCAGCTGGTGTGTTATTGAACCAAGTCGCCTTTACCAGCCTTTTTAAACCATCAAAAGCAATCACACCACACATTATCGTTCCTTCACCGGCAGCAGTTCTAATGTTTCCGGCCGAAAAATTACCAATGACCTCACCGGCAATGGGAAGGTTAGCCGCAAGTTCTTGAAATTTTTCTGGAAATGCCAAAACAGCACCATAAGAAACACTGCCAATAACGCCAATCCTTGCTTCTTCAAGTGGTGGCCAAGTTGCTATATAACCTATTACTCTATCAATCATGATTGGAAATTATACAGAACCCAGCCTCGTCTTGCTACTCGAATGCTCTATTTGATATCATTCCTCCATGCAACAAATACCCTTAGACGGGCAAAAACGTGAAGTTTTAGGTAGAAAAGTAAAACAAATTCGCAAAGAGGGTCTTATTCCGGCTCACATTTTCGGTCATAAAATAGAAACTATTCACGCCCAGGTGAATGGCCACGATTTCCGTAAAGTCTACGAAAAAGCTGGGGAAACAGGTGTTATCGAATTAAAAATCGACGGTAAATCTCACCCGGTTCTTGTTCGTAGTTTGCAAATTCATCCTTTAACAGACGAAATTCAACACATTGATTTCTACCAAGTTAATCTTTTGGAAAAGGTTAAAGTTAACGTTCCTTTAGAAATTGTGGGCGAAGCCCCAGCTGTCGAGAAAAAGATTGGTCTACTGCTTACCCCAGTAACAGAAGTAGAAGTCGAAGCCCTACCAACCGATCTTCCAGAAAGCATTCAAGTTGATATTTCTAATTTGGCCGCCATAGACGATGCCATTAAAGTCGCCAACTTACAGATAGATCGCAGTAAAGTAGAAGTCTTGGCAGATGCGGAACTTGTAGTTGCTCAAATTGGTGAACTTGTAACTAAGGAAATGGAAGCAGTAGAAGCAGAAGCCGAAGCAGCTGCAGAAGCGGCAGAAGCAACCGAAGGCGCTGAAGGTGAAGAAGCCAAAGAGGGTGAAGAAGCAGAAGGCGAAGAAGGCGAAAAGGAAACAGATAAAGAAGGCACCGGTGAAACTAAAGAACCGGAATCAAAAGGCGAAGAGAAGAAAGACTAATAAACTTCCAGACTACCTGCTAATAACTACCCACCACATACTAAATAACCTTTAAGCCGTTTGCAGTCTCTCTGGCAATTCTCGCGTTTTCCAAATCTCCAGTTATTTCATAAAGATTAGCAAGCTTTTCCCAAGCGGCTTTGTAATCGGGGCGCTTAATAGTAACAACACCAACCCTTAAAATATCTTTTTGCGTCTGTTGCGACGTCGCGATCAGTTTTGCCAATAAATCATTGGCATAAATATTTTTCGGCTCAAATTGCAAAACGATAAGTAAAGTTTCCTGAGCTTCATTATATTTATGTTGGGCAACAAGTTCGCTTGCCCGATCAATCATTTGTTGCGCGTTAATGTTGTGGGCCACTAAAGATAAAGGACCAGTGTTAGATTTTATTGGGACGAGAAATAAATAAATAAACAACCCGAGAATCAACGCAATTGCAAGTATTCGCGCGAAAAATTGAAAACTTAAACTGTAGGCCATTGTTCGACCATTATAGATTTTTTGTGCCCTTCGAATTTTTGATAAATTTCTTCTGTCAAAAACGGCATAAATGGGTGCAACAAAATTGTTACTTGCCAAAGAACATGTTCCAGGATTGGCTGTGCTTCTTCGCGTCTTGTTTTACTTTTTTCAATGTATACATCGGCAAACTTATGCCACACAAATTCGTAAATCTCGTCTGTTGCCAAATGCAATTCCAGTTCTTCCAAATGTTTAGTAACGCTCGCAATCAACTTACCGAGTTGGTCCATGATCTCATTGTCTTCTGGGTGACTTAAATCCTTTTCCTTGCGGCTTTGTTCTGGTTTTAATTCCAAAATGAATTTTGTAATGTTGCGAATTTTCGTTCCAAAATTTCTGTAGTTCTTTCCTCGTTCGTCAAAAATGTTTTTAGAAACACGTCCGTCTCGTCCTGGAATACTGTAACTGTAAAGTGCCATACGTGTAGCATCTACTCCCCACTTATCTATTAAATATGTAGGTTCTATTCCGTTGCCCAATGATTTAGAAAACTTTCGTCCTTCCAAATCTCTTAACATTCCATGGAAAAACATTGTTTTAAATGGGGATTTTTCGGTGAAGTATTTAGAAATCATAATCATGCGGGCGATCCATAAAAATTTGATCTCTGGTGCAGAAATTTCAAAATCCCATGGAAAGTAACGTTTAAACTCATTTGTATCCTTGGGCCAACCAAGCGTTGAAAGCGGCCAAAGACCAGAAGAAAACCATGTATCCAAAACTTGCTCATCTTGAACCCAACCTTCACCGGGCGACTCTAAAGAAACTTTTTTTTCATCGCCGCGGTACCAAACCGGAATCCGATGTCCCCACCAAAGAGATCTAGAAATACACCAGTCGTGAATGTTGCCAAGCCATTCACCCAAGATCTTCGCAAAACCTGGTGGCAGAAACTTGACTTCTTTTGCATTAATTGCCTTGATCGCTTCTTTTGCTATATCCCCAACTTTTACAAACCATTCATCAGAAATTAAAAGTTGTGTCACCGTTTTGCATCTTTCGCAAACCGGGACTGTATGTTTAATATCCTCAACTTTTTCTATCAGTCCTTGTTTATCTAATTCTTCTCTAATCTTCTCCCTTGCCTCGCCCGTTTTTAGACCTGCAAATTCCCCGGCAAGTTCCGTTAGTTTTCCATCTTTACCAACAGCTGCCATTATTTCTAAGTTGTGTTCTTTAGCGCGACGAAAATCATCCAAGTCATGTGCCGGGTCACATTTAACTGCCCCGCTGCCAAACTTTATATCAACAGTTTCATCGGCAATTATTGGCACCTTCCGGTTCACAAATGGAACCAGAACCTCTTTACCAATCAAATCCTTGTATCTTTTGTCTTTTGGGTTAACGGTTACTGCAACATCTGCAAACATTGTCTCTGGTCTAACAGTTGCAATTTTTACATAATTATTTTTCTCTCCTACAAGTGGATATTTAATAAAATAAAGCTTGTCGTCTCTTTCTTCGTATTCTATTTCCGCATCCTCGATTGCCGTATTGTCTTTTGGACACCATTGAACAATGTAAGGCCCTTTATATATAAGTTCTTTTTCAAAATAAGTTTTAAATTCGTGAAACACAGCTTGCTTTGGTCCCTCATCTAGCGTAAAAACTTCACGTGACCAGTCGGCAGAAAGTCCCATGAATCGCCAGGAATCAGAAACCTTCTTATATATATCTTCTTTAAACTCCCAAGCTTTACCGAGCCACTCTTCGCGCGTCATCTTAAATTTAGACAACCCCTGTTTTTCTAAATACTTATTAAATGTTGCTTCAAATTGGATCCCTGCATGATCAACCCCAGGCAAAAGTAAAACGTCAAAACCTTGGAGCCTTTTAAACCTTGCGATGGCATCCAAAATACTGTGTTGCATCGCGTGGCCCAGATGAAGTTCTCCAGTTAAATTAGGTGGCGGGATTAAAAGGGAATAAGGTTTCATAGCAGATCCCGGATCTGCGGAAAAAAATTTTTCTTCTTCCCAAAAATTGTAAACTTCTTTTTCGTCAGCAAAATTCATTTGCAAGAATTATAACTTTTGTAATTTGCATTTTCTAATTGAAAGCTGAAAGAGTAAAAAATACTTGGGAAATTTCTTTCACGTGTCGACAGTTTATACTCAAACCAGCACGTGCAAAATTTATGTCGAAATCTGAGTCGGTGTGGATAACTATTATCTCGTTGTAAGTTGAGCGCTGATACCAGAGTTCCTAAGAAATACCGATTGAGTTGTTAACCTAACTGCATTGTCGTTTGCAAATGAAGTTAGAACATCAAAAGCAGCACCGCGTGCCATTTTATCTTCTGTGTTAACAGCAATGCATGCCGCCTTTACTATCTCCAACTCTTTTTCCTTCATTAGTCCTTTAAAGGCTGTAGTAAAAAATTCGCGCGAAACCAAGCCGCCGTGTACCGCTCTTTGTAAAGTTGCGTGAATCACCGCAAGTTCTCGAAGTCGGTGTATAACACCTGGGTATCTGATTAGGGATGAGTTAATTGTTGTTTCTGCTCTTTCCATTTTTCCAATAAAAAAGCGGCCTTTCGGCCTCTTTAAATAGAATGTCATTTTATGAAGAATTTGCCTGTAAATCAAACGAAGTATAGCGAAGGATCTGCCTGTAGTTTTGTTGGGTCAACGTAACTTTTTTGGTAAAAAGCAGCAACCGCAATCATCGCACCATTGTCAATTGAATACTTTCTTTCTGGGAAAAATATTTCAACATTTTGTTTGCGACCACTCTCCTCCATTAACTCTCTTAATCTGCGATTTGCGGCAACCCCCCCACCAACCACAACGGTTTTTACATTATATTTTTCAACAGCACGGAACGTCTTTTTTATTAAAGATTGGCAGATTCTTTCCTGAAACTCGTAAGCAACTTGCGAAACATCCGGCTTTTCTTTTTGCACCAAATTAACAACAGCCGTTTTAAGTCCAGAGAATGAAAAATTAAAACTACGGTCTGCTGCCATCGGTAATGGCAAACCCTTTTTGGCAGCATCTGGGTTTGCGTCTCTTGCAGCTTTCTCTATTTCTGGTCCGCCGGGGTAAGGTAAATTTAAAACTCTGGCAACTTTATCAAATACTTCTCCGGCGGCATCGTCCAGTGTTCCACCTAACCATTTAAACTCGTGATTATTTTTTAAAAGAATTAACCACCCCTATTAAAAGTGATCCTATCAAACCCGGTCCGTATGCAATTGCAATTGCATCGACATCCCGTGGGTTAAGACCAGATGTTTTAAAAGCGTCTTCTAAAGTTGGGATTATGACTTTAACTTGCTCACGCGCTGCAACTTCCGGAACGATTCCGCCATATTTTTCGTGCATAGAAGAAGAGGACGCCACAATATTAGAAAGCACTTTATGGCCGCCTTTAACTATCCCTACGCTAGTTTCATCGCAAGTAGACTCAATCCCCAAAATTATCATTGGTGTATTTTATCAAGAAAACTTAAAAATTTAAGGGATCGCCAATTTGAAGACCATTGGCAGAAGCAAGGCCTGCGTTTATTTCCAAAACGTACTTAGCATCTCCTCTTGGTTTATAGACGGTCAGTTTGTTATCAGCTTTTCCTGGTTCTGGGGGCACATTTTCAACTATATCTACAATTTTTTTATCAGCATCTATCCAAATAATATCAATCGCAAAACGCATATCCTTCATCCAAATACCATATTGGCCTGTGTTGTCAAAAACAAAAATCATCCCTTTGTCAAAAGGTAATTCATCTCGTTTTGATAAACCTTTTTTCCTTAGGTTTGATGTCGCCGCAACTTCTGCATCTATGGTTAAAGTTTTGTCGGTAATTTTTATTCTAGAAGGCCCACCACCAACCGCAGCCGATGCCGTTCCCTGGTTCGACATAAAGCCCAAACTCGTATAACCTTGCCCAAATACCAACAGAGCAATAATTACCAAAAACAGCCCTGCTATGATCGCGAGATCTTTCTTCATCTTCAAAAACTTACTTTATTATATATGAAACTGGTTTATTTTTCGGGGCATTGACTCACTAACATTACCCTGCCGTACCGACCAGAAATACTGCTTGCCAAGGTCGGTAGTTAGTTCTAAAAACATCATCGATTATTAAGCGGTCGTTTTTGTAAACTTTTCTTGTAAAGTATGCGCTTGCTCCCCAGGCAGAAAAGTCCACCTGTTTTATAGTTCCTTTAGGTTGTGTTGGGTCGTCTTCACGTTTGTCGGGTGGTGGTGCAGTTTCGTTTGTTACTATTGGTTCACTTTGTTCTACTCGCCTACCGTCTTGGGTGCCATAAAGATCAACTTCCAACCGCGCGGGAACTGGATCATAAATTGTTTGCAGCAAAATGTGGTGATCGGTATCGTTTTTAAACATAAAATCAACAGAAGGCGAAAATACTGTTGCATCCAGTCCTGGCTTAAATCCACGTTGTTCATAATAACCAACGCGGTAAGCATGCCCAGTTCTAGAAATAATAGGCAAACCAGCGTTCAAGGCTGCACGGAAAACAGTCGTCGAAACTTGGCAAATACCACCACCATCGTCAAGCACTGTGTGCCCAGCCGAAATAACATACGCTTGTTTGTACCCGGTCGCAGCCGTTACCTCGCCAACCGTTTTATTAAAAGAAAACACCTCGCCTGGTGCAATTAGTGCCCCATTTACACGGCTTGCTCCCAGTTGGACATTAAAAGCGCGATTGGCAATCGAGCCTGCAAAGTAAGAAATTCCTCTACCCACAAGTTCACGTATGCCAAGCTTATTAACTTCTTCGTTATCAACTTTGGCCCGTGTGACATTTACCGGTAATTTAAAGCTGATTA
>JACPYZ010000008.1 GCA_016195765.1 Candidatus Curtissbacteria bacterium
TTCGTACCCTAAAACAAACGTAAAAAAGCTCTTTAAAGCATAGCTGTTCCACATATATAGGAACAGAAAATAGCAGAAACAGGCGATTCCGAGCAGAGCAAACTTTGGTTGTTTACATAAGTTGACATTTTGACCTGAAAAGTTGTCTACCACCCCGAAGCGCGAGTCTTCTTTGTTGACGACACGCCGGACACGTTACAGGCAAGGGCAAGCTCTTTTGCCGTAAAAATGCCTGTTCTTGGTCTATCACCAAAAATTGCTTGTTACAATTTGTGCACGTTTGGGTAATGTTTGCCATAGTAAAAGCATAATCAATTGGAAGCAGACTTTCAACACGAGGCTGCTTTGAGGCTAAATTGTCCAATTGGTGTCAAGATTATTTCGGGTTTACTATGGTACCATTAGCCTCAAATGAGTGCAGAAGCGCCATCAATCGACGGGGCATCCGTTGGTGCAGCAATAAGCACAGGGCCGTCGACATCAACAGGCCTTTCTCTCGAAACCGGGGGTAGTCTCAATGCCGGTTTTTCAATGCGCGACATAATGAGTATGCCAAGCCTGGATGCTAGTCCTCAAGCTCCTCAAATAGAAACTTACACTTTGCCAGATTCGCTAAGAGAACCTGCGGCCGTATATTCCGGTCCTTTTGCAGATTTGCCCGAATATACAGTAAATGCTGACAACTTTAGCATGGACACCGTTGGGCCCCTTAACGTTTTTGATGCAAGCCAATTCGAAACAATATACCAAGCCAAAAACGAACAAAAAGAAGCAGAAATCTTGCCTCTTTCGGAACCAGAAACCACTCTAGACAACTTCAATGTTGCAGAGATCTCGCCAATTGCAGCGCTTGGTATACCGGAAGTGCAGCCAGAAACGATTCTTTCTCAAACTGCGCACTTACGCCTTGAAGCATACATTCCACCTGTATCCTTCGTAAGCGCGATGCCCGAAGTCACAGTTCCAACTCAAGCAGAAATAGCCGAGGCAGAAGCCGACACAAAGTTAGTAGCGGAAGTTGAAACATATCTGGCAGAAAACTTTCAAAACGAACCAGAAATAGCCGCAATTTTGCACCAACAGCTAGACGCGCTAGTCGATGTACCAGATATAGAAACAAATCAACAAACAGAAACAGCACCAAACGCTGTAGTTGCTACCAAAACTGAAATGCTAACAGAAGAAGAGACAGATGTAGACGAGGAAATAGAAACATACACCGAAACCGAAGTGCTATTGCCAAGACTAACTAAAACTGCAGAAGCAACAGAGGAACCTTTCGCGCAGACCATGTGGGATGTATATGATGTTGAACCAAATGCAAAAAAGGCAGAAGGCCCTTTGGATACCAGATATGAAAAAGCCAAAGAGTTTATTGGCCGAGCTTTCGCAAAATACGTTAAAAACCCTCAAGATGCAGTGAGGTCAGCAGCGTTAACTTTGGACGAGATAGATGCCCCAAGCGGTGACAATGTTCTCGCATTCGAAGCGCCAGCAGTCTCCCAAGAAGTAGACAGACTCGCAAATAGCGATTTAGAAACAGAAGAGGTTGCCCAAGTCACAATAGCTAGAATCATTGCAGAAAAACCACCGGTTGTCACAATCGCCGAGTTAAAAAACCAAGCGGCTGTACCTTTTGAAAGACTGACAAGCACTGCCAGAGAAACAATAGTTAGGGAACAAGCCGAACACGTAATACAACCACAAATAAATGGCGGCTTTAAACCGGTTTCACAGTTACCACTAATTAATCGTCAAGAAATAGAAATTGAAACCAAAAAGACTGCTAAAAAACCTTCTATTTTTGTAGCTTAAAGAGTGGACCCTGCAGGGCTCGTCAGCCAAAGACTGATCGTCCCCTAGACGAAACTGTAAATAAGCTGTGGACGATACAAGATTCGAACTTGTGACCTTTACAATGTCAATGTAACGCTCTAACCAACTGAGCTAATCGTCCAATTTATAGGTTTTCCAACAATATTTTCTTAATTTTGTTTCCGACGCCTGACTATAGACAAAATACATTAGCTATGGGTCCAAAGAGTAAAAAAGATTTTACATTAAACTTATAAATATTGCACAGTAAACCTGCACGCCTTAGAATAAGTCTATGGCAGATCCCCAAATGGGCCACGGTGAAACAACGTACATGAGACCGATGCTTTCCAGAAAGCAAATTATGGTCAACAATTTTATTGGTGGAATCTTTTGGGCTCTGGGGAGCGTTGTCGGCCTTAGTATTATCGTAACCTTGGTTGGCGTTGGCCTCAAACAGCTCCACTTAAATTTAATAGTTGGCGATTGGCTAAGTAATGTAATCCAAGACGCCTTCACCAAAGTTCAGCCCAAATAATGGAAAAAAATTTAGATAACATTCGCCATTCTTGTGCGCATCTTTTGGCAGCTGCTGTCATCGAACTGTGGCCGGACACCAAAAGGACCATTGGTCCCGCAATCGAAAATGGTTTTTATTATGATTTCGAATTTGCAAAGCCAATTTCCGAAAACGACTTGCCAAAAATCGAAAAGAAAATGGCGGAAATTCTCAAAACTTGGGACAAATTCGAAGGCCGAGAAGTAACAGCTGCAGAAGCCAAAAAGATTTTTGCCGACAACCCCTACAAATTAGAACTAATTGAAGATATTCCCCAAAGCCAGGAACCAATAACCATTTACCGCTCTGGCGATTTTGAAGATCTTTGCCGCGGCGGACATAGCCAAAATCCCCAAAAAGATATTGGCGCCATCAAGCTTCTGTCTTTGGCAGGTGCTTATTGGCGTGGCAGTGAAAAAAACAAAATGCTTACAAGAATCTACGGAACCTGCTTTCCGACCCAAAAAGAACTAGACAATTATTTGGAAATGCTGGAAGAAGCCAAAAAACGCGACCACAGAAAAGATAAATTTGGAGACGAACTCTTTTTAGTAGAAAGCCAAGAAACAGAAGATAAGTTGGTTCTAAAGCCAATGAATTGCCCCCACCACCAGCAAATATACGCTTCGCGCCAAAGAAGCTATCGTGATTTGCCAATCAAATACCTAGAAACAACCACGATTTACCGCGACGAAAAAGCGGGGGAACTAAACGGCCTTTCCAGGGTCCGTTCGGCAACCCAAGACGACAGTCATACGTTCTGCCGACCAGACCAAATTAAAGAAGTTTATACGAT
>JACPYZ010000109.1 GCA_016195765.1 Candidatus Curtissbacteria bacterium
ATTAGTAATCCAGATAGCATAGCGGAAAAAGTTCTCGAACATCATATTGCTCAACAGACTCAAATTCCTTTTGTAGGTTTTTGGGGGGTAGGCGACAAACCGCTTCCAGATAGAAGAGATAATGAATATATTGCAGAACTAAACTCAATTAGAGAATCTGTACAGAGCCAATACGAGCCCGGTGCAAGTATTGCTCTTATATTAGCCGATCTCCATGGTCAATTTAATGGTTTTATACCAAACGTGGAAGACAATAGGTCTTCTTCTTATCTTTATCAAATATCAAAAATCTTAGCAGAACAAGATATTCGGCCGATATGGCTAAGGGGTCTTTATGAAGCACATTCGTTACAACTTCCAAACATTAACGATCGTATCGATTATTTCTCTGAAGCAGGCGAAGTCTATGCTAAATATAGCAAACAATATGTGCGATCAGCAGAAAGACACCATCAGCATGAAGAAACAATCATCAGTTTGGATTCATGAATTAACATGGCAAGATGTAAAACAATATCTCAAAAAAAATGATGTTGTTATTATTCCTGCTGGGAGTACAGAAGAACATGGTCCAGCTGGGCCTTTAGGGGTTGATTCTTATGCTTCCATCGCTTTGGCAGAAGATGTAGCTAAAAAATCAGGGGTTTTAGTAACTCCACCCATTTGGTTTGGAGATTCTAGTCACCATACAGGATTCCCAGGAACAATATCTTTAAGACCGGCTACTTTAATAGAAGTTATTAAAGATGTCTCTCGTAGTTTGGCAGCTCATGGCTTAAAAAAAATATTAATTATTAATGGACATAAATTGGCCAATTTACCATCGTTGTCCATAGCAACTAAAGAATTACACGAATACGAACTTAAAAATGTATTTTTTGCGATAATTGACCCATGGAAAATTGCAAAAAAAATTTCAAAAGAAATTAAAAGCACAAACGAGCATCATGCTGGAGAATTAGAGATATCTCATGTTTGGTACAAATACCCCAATCTTATTAAAAAAGATAAGTTAACAAAAGGAAAAGTTAGCTTTGAAAAAATATTTTCTAGATATTCAAATGATGATCTTTTTGGACCAAGCGGTGAAATTATTGACATTCCTTGGAATAGCTATGAACAAAAATTATTCGCGCCTGATGGATCTTTTTCTGCATCCATTAATGCATCTCCACAAAAAGGGAAGAAATATCACGATTATATGGTTAACATTATTTTTGATTTTATTAAGTGGCTTAAAAAATATAAAGGACCAATCGGAGGATTTAGTGCACGCTAACAATTGTATATGAAATTTTTCCTGCAGGGGCTTCGACTTCGACTTTTTCTCCAACCTTTTTCCCAAGAAGCGCCTTGCCGAGCGGAGACTCGTGAGATATTTTCTTATCTTTTGGATCTGCCTCCCACTCTCCAACTACTGTAAACGTTTCTTTTTTACCTTCTGCATGCAATGTAACTGTTGATCCCAACTTTACCAAATGTCTAGAAGTTCTGCTATCTCTTATAACAACTGCCTCTTTTAAAATCTCTTCCAGCTCATCAATTCTACCGTCTATAAAAGAAAGCTCTTCCCGCGCAGCAACATATTCTGCATTTTCTGCAAGATCCCCCATATTTCTTGCCTGAGAAACCCGAGACAAAATATCTGGCCGCTTAGTATTTATAAGCTCATCGTATTCTTTTTTTAACTCTGTTAACCCCTCCTTTGTTAAATAAATTTTTTTGTTATTATCCATAGATCTCATCAATCAAAACAAAATCTCTCCAGAATATAGTTGAGGGATAAAATAAAAGCAATGAAAATATATAGTAAAATGCCGCTTTTGTCAATAACCTCTAGTATTCTATTACACGACAATAGAAATGTCACCCTCTCTTTCAATAGAAACGTCACCTTAGCGGAGAAGAAATAATCGGTTATGATGCAGTGCCTGCTCTTATGCATCTATGTCCAATCGTCTTATTCTCTCCAGTAAAGAACAAGAGAAACTGGATGTTATCAAGAGAGCCTTAGAAAAAAAGATTACCAATGGACATGCTGCTAAAATACTTGGGGTGTCTCTCCGTCAGATAAAACGTCTAAAGAAGAATATTCGAGCGTATGGAACACAAGGAGTTGTCCATCGCCTCAAAGGCAAACCCAGTAATCATCATATTGCGCAGAACATAAAAGACAAAACATTAGAGTTAATAAAGGAAAAGTATGCTGATTTTAAGCCAGCCTTTGCTTCTGAAAAACTTAAGGAAAACCATAGTATTACTGTTAATGCGCAAACTGTTCGTCGCTGGATGATACAAACAAGACTCTGGAAATCTCGGAAACAGAAAAAAAACGATTACCGCAGTTGGCGACCACGAAAAGAATACTTTGGAGAAATGCAGCAATTTGATGGATCATATCACTTGTGGTTTGAAAGAAGGTATTGTGATAATGATAGAAATCCTATTGAAGTTTGTCTTCTTGCCAGTATTGATGATGCAACGGGAAAGATTACCAAAGCTGAGTTTACTGCTAATGAAGGAGTGGTTGCAGTGTTTACGTTTTGGAAAGCATATATTATCAGTAATGGCAAACCACTTAGCGTTTATCTTGATAAATTCTCAACCTACAAAATCAATCACAAAGCAGCAGTTGATAATCATGAATTAATGACACAGTTTGAACGAGCAACAAAAGATTTGTCTATTCTTTTGATCACCGCTCATTCGCCAGAAGCAAAAGGAAGAGTGGAACGACTATTTGGTACTCTGCAAGACAGACTGGTAAAAGAGATGCGACTTTTAGACATCAATACACCAGAGGAAGGAAACAAGTTCTTAGAAGAAGTTTTTCTTCCAAAATTTAACAGCAGATTTTCTGTTATGCCAACAAAGGAAGGGAATGTTCATAAATTATTATCTGAACTTGATCAAAAGAATCTCAATCGTATTTTCTCGATTCAATCAAGACGGAAAGTCAATAATGATTTTACTATCCAGTTTAAAAACAACTGGTATCAATTAGCAGAAGTGCAGCCAGTAACGGTTAGAGCAAGAGATACAATTCTTGTTGAAGAGTGGCTAGATGGAACTATTCACTTTAGTTTACGAGGACAGTATCTTGTATACACTGTTTTACCTGAAAGACCCAAAAGAGTAAAAAGACAACC
>JACPYZ010000105.1 GCA_016195765.1 Candidatus Curtissbacteria bacterium
CCCAACCTTGGGGCAACTGGTATATTGCGTTAAAAGTCACAAGATGCGACTAACTTGCGTTAGTATATGCAAGTCACTTGCATTTGTCAATCATACGTTTTGTACTCCTGTACTCCTGTACTCTTCTCTTCTGTACTCTAAATAAGGGAATAAATCGCAGCGGCGCCAGACGCCACCATAATGCCAAAAATTAACCAACCCAACACCATTACCAATTTAGAATTAACCCATTCCCCCATAACCTTTTTATTGCTACTAATAAGCAAGATAAAAACCAAAACAACTGGCGCAACCAAACCATTGGCAACAGCCGAATAAATTAAGGCCTTAATTGGGTCTATTCCCAAAAAGTTAATGGCCATACCAACAATTGTCGCCACAATTATGACACCATAAAAAGCGTAGGCCTGTTTCAATTTCTTATACAAACCAATCTTCCAACCAAAACTTTCAGAAATAGCATAAGAAGCAGAACCCGCCAAAACCGGCACCGCCAACATTCCCGTACCGATAATCCCAATTGCAAAAACAGTCGAAGCAAATTGCCCAGCAAGTGGTTTCAAAGCAGCCGCTGCATCAGACGCTGTATTTATGTTGCCAATACCCGCAGCATTAAGAGTCGCAGCAGAAGCTGCAATTATAAAAAACATCACCAAATTAGAAACGAACATCCCAGACCACACATCTATCCTCATTTTTTTAACATCGGAATAGTCAGTTACTTGTCTTTCTTGTAAATTTGTTTTTCCTTCCAAAATTTCTTCCTCCACTTCTTGCGATGTCTGCCAGAAAAACAGATAAGGAGAAATTGTTGTACCTAAAATCGCACAAATTAAAAACAATTGATCATGGCCAATTGTAAGATTTGGAATAACCGTACTTCTCAGCGCCAAACTCCAATCTATTTTGACAATAAAAGCCGTGACAATATACGAAAGCAGCACAAAAGTTAAATATTTTAAGTATTTTGCATAACTTTCATAGGTTGTAAAAACCTGCAATAAAATCGAAATAACCGTAAATCCAAAAAGTAAAAACCAGAAACTCGTACCAGGAAAAACAAGCTTCGTTGCTTCTGCCATTGCTCCTAAATCTGCACCAATGTTTAGCGAATTTGCCAAAAATAACAATATTGCGCAAACATAAATGACCCACTTAGGAAAATATAGCCTTATGTTTCCAGCAAGCCCCCTGCCAGTTACCAGACCAATTCGTGCACACATTTCCTGGACAATTGCCATCAAAGGAAAAGTAAAAAGTGAAAGCCACAATAAACCGAATCCATACTTGGCACCTGTTTGCGAATATGTGGCAATACCAGAAGGATCATCATCAGCCGCTCCAGTAGTCAAACCAGGCCCAAGGCTCTTCCAGTAATTTTCTGCCTCTTTGATACTCTCCTGCTTTTGAATTGCCTTCCCAAGGGATTGACCAACTTCAACTGCTTTCTCTAGCGCCTCAGCTGGTGCTTCAAATACTTTCTCTATTTCTTTTGCTGCCATAATCAATTTAAGCTTAGACTAAACCTAAACACAGAACAAGACACTTTGCTAAAATTAATTATGCCAAAACGAATTGCGGCAATCGATATTTTAAAAGCACTGGCAATTATTGCTGTTATTCTGATTCACACAACCAGTGTTTCTTTTAACTATGTCAAACTCGCAAGCATTCAAAACCTTTTAATTTTCGACCAATTTCTAAGGTTCAGCGTTCCTCTTTTTGTTGCCACATCTGGCTATTTGCTTGCCATAAAATATTTAAATCAAAACCTCAAACTTTCCGAATTTTTTCAAAAAAGAGCCCTTAAATTGCTTCCTTCATATCTTGTTTGGACCGCAATCATTTATATTTATTTGCACTACTTTACTCATGAACCCCAACAACACTATTCACTCTTTGAAATTATCTTTCTGGGCCGCGCCGATTACCATCTCTATTTTGTCCCGATGCTCTTTCAACTCTACTTGCTTTTTCCCGTAATTCTTTACCTCTATAAAAAAAATAGGGCGGCAACCATTCTAGGAACCCTTATCATTCAGCTTTCGGTTATTGCTTTCAGCCTCGCAATCAGAAACCAAACAATAAAAGTTAACTTTCTTTGGGGGGATCAACAACAATATTTATTCTGCCTCACATGGGTCTTTTACTTCACCTTAGGAATCTTAATCTTTGATCTTAAAAATAAAGAGCGATTCAAAAAATTGCCCCTTATCACCCTGGGTTTAACTCTCGCAGGCTTTTATGCGGCTGTTTCTCAAAGCATCACGATCTTCACAAAAACCCATCAATTGATCGATGCCACCACGTTCACCAGATATCCAATTGTTCTCTTCGCATCTGGCGCAATCAGCAGCGTTTTACTATTTGGAGAAAAGCTTGAATCTTTATTTGAACCCGTCAAAAATTTCTTTGCTGCAATCGGCAAAAGTTCTTATACAATTTATCTTATGCACACAATTGTTTTAAGAATCGTTTACAACAAACTTTTTATTGGAGAAAATCATCCGAATCTGTGGCTGTTTCCGGTACTCGTCGTGACAATTTCTGTCCTCACCAGTCTACTTATCACCTATACCACCAAAATAATTACAAACCAGCTTGCTTTTTTAAAGCCGCGATTTCACTAGCTGTTAAATTGCGCCACTTTCCTTCTTGTAAATCACCAAGCTCCACACTGCCCATTTTTATTCTTCTTAGGGAAAGTACATGCAAATGCAATTTTTCTGCCATTCTGCGAATTTGCCTCTTTCTGCCTTCAAAAAGCACAATTTCGACCTTGCTCTTGTTGCTGTGATGCTGAATTATGGTAACTTCTGCTTCTTTTGTCCAACCATCAACTAACTTCACCCCAGACCTCATAATGTTCGCTTTATTCTCACTAATGTTTCCTTGAACCTCTACAATGTAAGTTTTGGCAACATGAAATTTAGGGTGCGTTAAACGGTTTGTCAGCTCGCCATCATTTGTCAGAATAATCAAACCTTCAGAATCCTTATCCAGCCTCCCAACAGGGTACAAACGATCGCGTCCTGGCACCAAATCAATCACAGTCCGCTCGGCATTTTGGTCAGCAACAGTCGAGGTCACTCCCCTTGGTTTATTTAAAATAACGTATTTGTGGTTTTCCTCACTTGTTTGCCCAATCGTCTTTCCAGAAACCACTACCTTATCAACTACAGGGTCAATCATCATTCCAAGCACCGCTTTTTTCCCGCCTACAGTAACTTTGCCACCAGCAATCATCAAATCAACTTTCCGACGCGCCGCGACCCCCATGTTTGCAAGATATTTGTTAATTCGAACTTTCACCAGAAGTAATTCTACTTCTTCTTAAAAAAAGTGGCTAATTTTGCCCACCCTTTCTTCCGGCTTCTCTTGCCTCGTCACTATCAAATTCGTGCGCTGTGCCTTTTTCGTGAGCGGCCTTACCACCTTTGGACGCAATTTCTTTTACTTTGTCAGCATCCATAGATGCAAAACCTCGTTTAGATGTATTTGCCACTTTTATTCACCCCCTTCACAACAAAAAGCATTATCACTTTCACAAACGAGAGCTTGGCAAAGGGCAAGAAATAAATTTGTAAGAAATAAAAAGTTTAAAAACCGAGCGCTTCTTTTATAAATATCAACCTTACTCTGCCTGGTCTTACTTCCTTGTTAATAATCAAAAGTTTACTGACAAAACTGCCGGGCATACCGTAAGCTTTTTTTGCGCGCTCAGACTCAAGCGGCAAAACATACTCATAAATTCGCTCCATTGCAACATCAAGGTTTTTTACCAACTTTTGTGCGCCAACCACAAATACCACATGCTGTGAACCGTAAACATAACCGGAAAGCTGACTACCTGTATTGCTGGCAATCAGCACCTTTCCATCTTCTGTTACTGCATTAACGCTGCCAACAGACCACTTTGGTGCAGCACCCAACTTTTGCATTTC
>JACPYZ010000102.1 GCA_016195765.1 Candidatus Curtissbacteria bacterium
GTTCTGTTAAGAAGCAATTTAAAATCTTGAAAAATAGTCCCTATTTGGCGCCTTAGGTATGGAATCTTTTTAGAAGGTATTGCTAAGATATTTTGATCGCTTACTATTATTTTGCCACTGTTTGGAAATATTTCGCGGGTGAAACGTTTAAGAAAAGTTGTTCTTCCTATACCAGAAGGTCCAACGATAAAGACAAATTCACCATCTTCTATTTCTAGCGAAACATCATCTAAGACTACTTGACCGCTAGGATATTTTTTGGTGACATTATCAAGCTTGATCATAAGGCAGGAGAAATTTAATTTTGAACTTCAACTTTACCTACATCCATTAGCCACCCTACTTGTGATGACCCGAAGGTTTCGCCGAAAACTTTAACTTTTTTGCCAACATATTGATCCAAATCCAGTACAGACGATGTGAGATATGCTGTTTGATCTTCCCCACCAGGTCTTACTAACCTGTGTGTGCCTTGGGCATATTTGTCTAATTTATCGTTTTTCTGAATCGTGCCTTGTGCGCTGTCACGAAAAGTTTGATTGAACGACTGTTTTTGTTCTCCCGAAAGTTGGTTTTCGCTGATTGATGCTTTTTGTGAAGCGATTTTGGTGTTTTTATTTCTACTGGAGACTACAACTCCGGTTGTAATCCCCGCTAAGACAATGGCTGCGATTATGATGATAGGTGCAATACCTTTGAGCTTCCCAAATTTTTGGGTCGGGACTTTTCTAAGAAGTGTGGTGGGGTTTTGAAGCTTTAATTCTTCCATAATGTATTTTTATGAACTCGTTCGATTATATATCAGCCAAACTAATATCAGCAAGAGCTTTTTGATCTCTAGCGTGTTTCGGTTTTTAGTACGAGTTCTTGTTTAACAAATTCATCAAGGTCTCCATCCAAAACGGCTTGTGCCTGGCTCGTTTCGTATTGCGTTCGCAGATCTTTAACCATTTTATATGGATGTAGCACGTATGAGCGTATCTGATTGCCCCAACCTGGAGTGATATGGCCACCTTTTATTTGGTCTTTTTCTTGAGCCTCTTCTTGCTGCTTCAGAATCCATAGTTTGGCTTTTAAAAGCTTTAGGGCATTTTCTCTGTTTTGGCCCTGGTAACGTTCGGTTTGACAAGTAACAACAATACCAGTCGGCTTATGTTTTAGACGTACCGCTGTTGACACTTTATTGACGTTTTGACCACCATGACCACCAGAGCGGTAGGCATCAAATTCTATATCTTCCGGGTTTATTTCGATATCGTCGCTTTCTTCGATTTCTGGCATGACTTCGACAAGTGCAAACGAAGTTTGCCGCAAACTTTGGGCGTTAAAAGGGGATTGTCTGACCAGTCTGTGAACACCAGCCTCACGAGCAAGAATTCCATACGCGTATGGTTCGTTTATTGCTATGGAAACTGTTTTGAAACCGGCTTCCTCGCCTGGCATTTCGTCTATTACATCATAATTCCAGCTAATTTTGCCGAAATATTTTTGATACATACGAGATAGCATTTCTACCCAATCCATGGCTTCTGTCCCCCCTTGACCAGCATGAATTGAAAGAATTGCAGCATTTTCATCGTATTTACCGGATAGGAATCTTTTAATTTCAAATTCTTCTAGCTTTTCTTTTAAAATTTTGAGTTCTGAATTGAAGTTCTTTGTAAGAGACTGGTCTTGGGCAAGCAGAGGCAAAAGTGATCTTAGCTCTTCAAGTTCCTTAGCAATTGATTCGTAAGTTTCCATTTCTTTTTGCTTATCCCCTATTTTTTTCATTATTTTTTGAGCATGACCACTGTTTTCCCAAAAGTCTGTTTTGGAACTTTCGTTTTCGAGCTGACCAAGTTCATTTTTTATTTTTTCCGGATCAAAAGATTTACTGATAAGCTCAAATCTTTCTTCGAGACTTGCTAGTTCTTGCTGATAATCCATAGGTAGAATTATATATCAGGTACTTGTTGACTTGCTTTTATGCTGCTGCTAATAATGGGTTAATGACCAGGCCAATTGTTTTATTGGGGATTATTGTGGGAGCGGCCTTTGTATTCTTGGGGATTTTTTATTTAATTACTCCTGCCAATGCGCTACCCAGTTTTCTTCCAGGATATAGTTCAACTCTTGTTAAAATCCATTATAAACATGGAATTGGTGCTTTGTTGCTAGGACTTGCTGCGTTTGCTTTTGCTTGGTTTCAAAGCGGCAAAAAATCACCTCGAAAATAATATTAAGAGAGACACAACACCTGCGATTATGCAGTAAATTGCAAATGGTGCCAAGGTTTTAGTTTCGAAATACTTTGTGAGAAATTTCACAGAAAGATAAGCAAAAATTCCTGCAAAGACTGCTCCCACTAATATTTGGGGCAACATGCTTGCCTCTTGCTGATTTGCAAGTTCGGGTAATTTCAAAATTGCCGCGGCACCTATTATCGGAGTTGCCAATAGAAAGGAAAACCGTGCTGAGTCTTCGTGTGAAAGACCAACTAATAAACCACCAGTTATTGCAGAACCTGTTCTGGAAAAACCAGGAATAAGAGCGATTGCTTGCATACAACCAACTTTTATTGCTTGCAACCAACTTAATTTAGCTATTCGCATATCGCTGCCTGTTTGTATATTTTCTTTCTTTTTTCTTCTTAAAACTTCTGCTGCTATTAGAATTAACCCGTTTATGATTAACGTCCCAGCGACTAATTGTGGCGATGCAAAAAGTTTTTTTAAAGATTCTTCGAATAAGAGTCCTAACGCACCCGCTGGAATTGTGCCGATTACAAGAAGCCAGGCAAGTTTTGCATAAGTGTCGCTTTCTTTAATTTCTCGTTCTTTTAACGAACGAATTAGCCCCAAAATTATTAGCTTCCAATCACGAATAAAAAATAGAAACAGTACTAAAGCGGTTGCCGCGTGTGTAGCTACAAGAAATGTTAGGAAAAACGGGTCGCTTTGATTAACATGCCAACCTAAAAGTCCCGGCAATATAACGCTATGACCTAAACTTGATATTGGAAATAGTTCGGTAATGCCTTGGACGATACCAAACAATATTGCTTGGGTGAATGTGAGCATATTTAAAAGATTATATTACAGAAGAGTTAGTTTGCGGAAAATGTTTCATCAAGAATTTAATATTGCTAGTGACTTTTCGATATCCGTCTTTTCCAATAAAACCGGCTTGAAAATATCCCCTTTTATTTTGATTCTTTTGATGACATTTTTGAAATTAAATTGTGTCGGAGATAAATTTTTATTTATTTCTTCCCAAGTCAGAGGTGTCGAAATTGTTGCCCCGGGAACAGGTCGAACGCTATAGGGAGCTGCTAAAGTTTGACCATGGCGGTTTTGAAGATAGTCTAAATAAACATGGTTCAATCTTTTGGCGGGACTCCTCTGAATACTAGTTATTTCCGGTATTTTTCTGTGCACCTGCCTTACGATAATTTCTGAAAATTGCTTGACCTGGGAATATGTATATTTTGCACCGACTGGGATGTATATGTGAAGACCTGTAGCTCCGGAAGTTTTAGGGAAACTTTTTATTCCTAATTTATCTAGTATTTCTTTTACTACTAGCGCACTCTCTATAACTGCACTAAATTTTATACCTTGGGGGTCTAAATCAATAACAAAATAGTCAGGGTAATCGAGGTTTTGGATTCGAGAATTCCATGGATTGAGATCTATACAACCAAGGTTAATTAAATAAAGTAAAGTTTCTTTATTTTGACAGAGCAAATAGTTAATATTTTTGTCTTCAGAATCTGAATGGATCTTGACAGTTTTAATCCAGTTAGGATGCTCTTGAATATCTTTTTGATAGAAGCTTTCACCATGGATTCCATCAGGATATCTGTGCAATGATTCTGGACGATCTACAAGATAAGGCATTATGAAATCTGAAACTTCATTGTAATAGTCAACCAAGTCTTTTTTCTCAATTTTTTCTTCTGGCCAATAAATTTTATCTGGGTTGCTAATTGAAAATTTTTTGTGCCACTTTTTGGGCAACTTCGTTGGAAATGATGGCGTGTTGTCTAGAGACTTTTCGACAGTTATTTCTTTGGGTGTTTTATCTATTCTTAATCCCTTAAAAACAGGCTGACGCATAAAGCCACTTTGGGTCCATTCTCCAAAGACCACCTCGCAAACAATTTTTGGTTTTACCCAAACAACGGGTGCATTTGTTTTTGGCGTCTTTTCAAATGGACATTCTAAAATTTGGATTTTCCTGAGTTTTGAAAAAAGATCTTTCAACAAACGATCGCCAAAACCTGTTCCAGTATGGCCAACGTAGGTTAGTTTGTTGTTTTTATATATTCCCAAAATCAAAGCACCGATAAATTTACGCCCACCTCGTGGTTCGGTGTATCCACATATTATTGCTTCTTGGCTAAGATGAGTTTTAATCTTCAACCAATTTTTTGATCTTATTCCCATTAAATAAAAACTAGTTTTCTTTTTTGCAATAATTCCTTCCAAGTTTTGCTCTTTTATGGCTTTGAAAAAGGCTATACCTTTTTCTTCAAAATGATCGCTAAACTTCACGTTTGATAGAGGAGGCAATATTTCTTTTAGAATTTGTTTTCTGCTTATAAGAGTTTGGTCCCTGAGATCATAGCCGGCAAAGTAAAGGAGATCAAAAACGAAATATGCAATTTGGTCAGATGAGTTGCCTTGATAATTTTGTAATTTTTGAAAGCTTGCTTTTCCATTTTTATCTAAAATCACAATTTCCCCATCAAATATTGCGTTTGAATTAATTTTTTCAAGAGACCTGACAATGGTCGGATAGTTTTTAAAGGTAATTTGCTGCCGAGAATATAATCTCGCTTTACCATTTTCTAACTCTGCAATTGCACGATAACCATCCCATTTAATTTCAAAAACCCAGTCAATATCATTGAATGGTTTATCTATGAGTGTTGTCAGCATTGGTTTGATATTGTGGGGCATGCTGGACCTTTTTAATTTTTTTAAAGATGCTTTAATTTGAGGTGGGAGATTCATGCAGCAGCCTTAGGCTGAGTCTTTGTTTGCTTAAGACTTTCTTTAAGTTTTGCCATTAGGTCTCCAACTTCTGTTGGCTCTGGCTCTTTGCCGTGGACCTTAACCTTTTTGCCTTTTGCTTTTTCGTCTATCAATTTTTGTAAAACTTCATTGTATGTATCTTTGTAAAGTTCAGGTCTAAATGGTTGAGACATTTTATCTACTATTTCAATTGCCATATCAAGTTCGACGCCTTCCTCAAATTTATGATCAGGTAGTGAAAGATCAACGGGGGACCGAATTTCGCTTTGAAACCTGAGCTGGTTTAAAATAAGAATTCTTCCCATAGGTTTTATGACAGACAAGTGTTCTTTATTTCTTAGAACGAATTTAGCTAAGGCTGCTTTTTTTGATTTTTTCAGAGCATCGCGAAGAAGAGCATATGGCTTATCGGCATTTTTGCCGGGTTCAAGATAGTACGGCTTTTCAAAATAAATCGAATCTATTTGTTCTACTTGTGCAAAATCTTGAATTTCTATAGTTTTCGATTTTTTAACGTCAACCTTTTCAAAGTCCGACTTTTCGATAGGTACATATTGTCCATCTTCAAGTTGATATCCACGAATGATTTCCTGGTAAGGAACTTCTTTTTCTTCGCTTTCACAAACTCGCGCAAAGCGAATTTTCGACATATCTTTTTTGTGCAACATATCAAGGTCAATTCTTTCCTGATTAGTTGCCGAAAAAAGGTTCACCGGAATATTTACTAAACCAAAGCTTATTGAACCGGACCAAATGGAACGCATAAATTTGCTCCTTTATGGCTGCAATTTACGCTCATACTATGAAAACAGAAGATTATTTTTGTAAGAGTCTTGAAAGATATTTAATTACGAACAATAACCGGTGTGCCGACATCTGCCCAGTTGAAGACTATACCGGCTTCTTCTGGACGCATATTTATGCAACCATGGCTCATTGGCTGGCCAAAATTATTGTGCCAGTAAGCACCATGGATTCCATAACCTTGATAAAAGTACATGGTGTATGGCACATTTGGAAGATCATAATAGGTTCCGAGTGCCGGATTGCCCCCTGTCATTCTGGCGTAACGCAGTTTTGTCCAAATTGCAAAGCTGCCAGTGGGGGTAGGTGCCCACTTTCCGCTAGAGATTAAGAAAGTTCCAATCGTTTTTCCCCCTTCTTCCATATATAGTTTCTGTTCCGAAAGAACGACTTCTATTTTTTTGTTAGAGTTTGTTGAATCTCCAAGAACATTCGCTTGTAGTGAATTTATCTCATCGTAATTGAATGCTTGGCTTAAAAATACGCCGTTTTTTGTGTTTTCTTTTTGGCCTGTTTGAGATTTTATAAAGTTTACATATTCTTTGGTCGAGATATTATTTAAATTTACGCCGGCTGCAAAAGCAGCGTTTTGATAAGCCATGTAAACATATCGCCTACTTTTGTAAGCGGCTGCTGAGAGAATTAGTAGAAAAGCTAAACTTAGTAAAAGTAGGTTTGCTACGCCTTTTTTAAAACTAAAGGTCATGAATTAAGTATTAGATTTTGGGAGTATTAAAGTCAACGAGCTTAAGATTTTAAGATTTATGTTCCGGCGCGTTGATCAAACCACATTTCTTATATTTTAGGCCGGAACCGCAGGGGCAAGGATCGTTACGACCGATTTTCTGGATTTTTAATGAAGAACTTCCCGATTTGCTGAGCATGGGATTGGTTGAAGTAATGACCTCACCTTTTCCCACCGCCTCTAACCTCGCGATTTCCTTATCTAATTCTTCATCGGTCATTTCCATTGGATCTGTTGCCGAATCTGTACCAGACGATTGTTGTCCTTGTTCTGATTCCAACCTTTTTATTTCTTTTTCCAATTCGTCGTCTGACAGGGCAAGAGGATCTATATTATTTTCGACTTCTGTTACTTCTTGTTTGAGAGTTGGTTCTTCGTGAATTTCTGTTCCTTTTTGTTCAGTTGTGGCAATTGTTGGCTGATTTTGAACTTGAACTTTAAAGATTCGGTGTACTATTTCGTAGTCGATGCTTGAAACTAACTTCTCGAAAAGAGTAAAGGCTTCTTGTTTATATTCAACGAGTGGATCTCTTTGGCCGGCCGCACGTAGACCAATACCTTCTCTTAAATCATCAAGAGCGTCTAAGTGGCTTATCCAAAGCGTATCAATAACAGAAAGCGATGCAAACTTTTCGATATCGCGGGCAACAGTTTCGCCAAGATTTTTATTACGACCATCCCATACCTGACCTATGACTTCTTTCAAAAATTTGGCTAAATCCTCTGGGTTTTTGGGGGCGTCGGTTTTAAGTTTATTAAGAGAGGCATCGTCAAAAGGGATTATTGTGGAAAACTCCGCA
>JACPYZ010000103.1 GCA_016195765.1 Candidatus Curtissbacteria bacterium
GTTCATTTAACACTCTAGGTTCCGCAAACAGCCTGGCAATCTTAGAAGCAATCGTTATTCCCCTCACCGTTTCTTGGGTTCTTTTCGGTAGAGAAAAAGTCGTTAGGCTTGCATCAACCGCAGCGTCGGTCATTATGGTGATTTCCTTAATACTAATAAATTTCGCCGCCGCTTATTTTAGCCTCGCAATCGGAATACTTCTCGTTGCCTCTCTGGTCATCAAAGCTGGAAAACTAACAAGACCCGCAAAGCTTGCAATCGGCGTCGTTGCCCTAGTTTCTCTTGTAATCCTTGCTGTTCGCTACATTCCACAAACAGCCGAACTTACTTTAAATAAGCTGATCCAGAACAAAGATAAAAATGCTACTGCAGCCCAAAACATCGACACACCAAAAAATCTAGTTTTAAGCCAAAGAATCGCTTGGGATATCGCAACTTCCACGATCGGTAAAAGACCGCTATTTGGAACTGGTCCCGGAACCTATTTATTTGCCTACACGCAACTTAAACCCCGTGCTGTAAACGGCACGACAACCTGGTCTGTCAGATTCGATAAATCATCCTCAGACTTCACGGAAATAATCGCAACGACAGGGATTGTGGGGATAATTGCCTTCATAATATTTGTGGCAACTGTCGTAAGGTTCATCTGGACACTACTTTTCAAAAGCGACAACAATCTTATCTATCTACCAGTTGCCGCTTCCGCTTTCACCTTTGTAGCCTCACAATTCTTTGCAACATCTGGTGTTTCCACAGTTATTCCCTTCTTTATTACCTTAAGCTCACTGGTAGTTCTCGCCAAAACCCAAGACGAAAAACACGTTCACGAGATGATTGTTGAACTGGCAACACTTAGAAACACTCTTAACTGGCTTCCGACAGGTGGCAAGTTAACAAGCATTAAAACGACAACAAACACCAAAAGCGCTTCCAAATCCCAATTATTGCCTTACATCTTTTTAGTTCTTGTTGCGGGCCTTGCTTTCTTGGGTGCTCGCAACCAGGTTAATGCATGGCAGGGAGAGTTCTACTACCGCAAAGCACTTCTTGCCGCTATCAAAAACGACGGCAACAACACAATCGACAATTTGCAAAAGGCCATAGCTGTAAATCCTTCTGTCGATACTTATCACCGCGAACTTTCAGCAACCGCTGTTAATGCCGCAATAACTCTCAGCAACAAAAAGGATTTATCAGACGACCAAAGACAACTTATTAACCAACTCGCTCAAGTGGCCATCCAGCAAGGTGGCGTTGCGTCTGGTTACAAAATCTTACCTCTAAGAGTACCTGGTATTTCATCTGCTAATGCCGCCAACTGGGAAACAGTCTCAATCGCCTACCAAGCACTAATCGGCCAATTGCAAGGAGCTGACGTTGACACCATAAACACGCTTGGCCAAGCATCAGCTCTTGACCCAGAAAACCCAATCCTTCACGAAAAAATTGGTGCCCTTTATCTTAGACTTAAAAACTTGGATTCTGCCCAAAGAAAGTTTGAAGACGCCACAGTTACCAAACCAGATTATGGCCCAGCTCACTATGATCTAGCACTTGTCTTAATCGAGAAAAACGGAGACGTTGTTAGAATTGCTCAGGAACTAGCTGCTGCCAAAAGATTCCTGCCAGCAAACGATCCAGCTCTTGGCGACATTAACACAAAGCTCGCCGATTACAACAAAAAAGTAGAAGACTTACAAAAACAAACCAACCAAGCCGTTCAAAATGCAGCAACTGCATCACCAAGCCCTACTGCTTCACCTAAAGCAAGCACGACTCCAAACCAACCAGCTGCAACCCCAGTTCCAACGCCAGCTGTTCAGCCTACACCGACACTTTAATTTAGATAATATATGATGGATTTTTGATGTTGGATCTACAATCTAACATCACTTGCTCTTCGCTGTAATTTCAGAAATTAACTGATTCAGCCCTTCACCGGTTGCAGCAGAAATCGTAAGAACCTCAAGGTCGTGGCCCCTAAACAACTTGCCTACCTCTTGGATCTGCTCATGATTTGCAAGATCTGTTTTAGAAAGCACTATAATTTCTTTCTTTCGCCTAAGCGAAGGGCTAAAAGTATTAAGTTCGTTCCGAACTGTTTCATAATCTGCCCAAAGTTCCTCCGGTCCCTTCGAAACGTCCACCAAATGAACCAAAAGTTTAGTCCTTTCAATATGCCTTAAAAAAGCGTGCCCAAGCCCCTTACCTTCAGAAGCACCTGCAATAAGACCAGGCACGTCGGCAATAATTATTCTGCGCCTAGGCAATTGTAATACACCTAAATTAGGTTCAAGCGTTGTAAATGGATAGGCAGCAATTTCCGGTTTGGCACGAGTGATAGAAGCAAGAAGCGTAGATTTACCTGCATTAGGAAGCCCTATCAAGCCCACCTGGGCAATTAATTTAAGCTCTAGCGTAAGTGTAACCATCTCACCCTTTTGACCCAATTCGCCATGGCTAGGCCGGTGTCCACCCTTCTTTGGTTGGCATAACCCTGAGTACCGCCTTCGGCAGCATAATCTTTTACATAGCGATAAGGTTCAAGCGAATTTAAATCCGCAGTCGCTTCAAAATAAGCATCTCCCCCACGACCACCATCGCCACCGTCGGCTTTTCCATAACGTTTACCAACAATTTGCTTACGGGACCCAGACCCATTGCCGCCATCTCCGGCACGAACAGTAATATGTGCAAAATCAATCATGAGGGTAATTATACCGTGTTAGTGGCTTTTAATTCTCAGAGGCTACAAATTGGATTTCCCAATTCTCAATTCCTCTATCTGCTGCCTAAGAATGCAAGCGGATTAACATTAGCAGCTCCGCTGCGCCTAACTTCAAAATGCAAATGAGTTCCTGTTGACCTTCCAGTTGAACCCATCATTCCAATCACATCACCTTTTGCAACTTTTTGACCATTGCTAACATAAAGTGCAGATTGATGAGCATAAAGCGTTTGGTACCCATTACCATGATCAATAATCACTCTGTTTCCATAACCAGTTGCGTCCCAACCGGCAGCAACGACAGTTCCAGAATCCGAAGCATGAATTGGTCCACCACCCAAGTTACCTATGTCAATTCCAGGATGGTACCAAGAAAAGTATTGGTTCATAGTTCCAGCCGCTGGCCAGATAAATTGGCCATTGCCTAAGCTTTCAACGGGAATATTTTGTTGTGCTAAGTATTGGGTTGGAGCAGGCTTTGGAGCAGCAGGCGGAGCACCGTCTGGAACAATCAAAGTCTGGCCAGTTCTAAGCGAAAAGTCATCACCAATATCGTTAAATGGGAAATCGATAACTGCCTGAGCATTAGCCTGATACTTCTTAGCAACTGAGTAAATAGAATCCCCACCTTCGACCTTATGGGCAACACCAGAAACCGGCAAGATCTTAATTTTCTCCCCGGCCTTTAGTTGGCTGTTACTGGTAAGATCGTTTGCCCAAAGTATTGTGTTATCAGAAATTCCATAGTCTTTGGCAATTCCAGAAATCGTGTCTCCACTTTTAACTTCATATTCAATAACTTTGTCTCTAGGTTTTTCCGAAATAACGGTAACCGGAGTAATCTGCGAAGAAATAACACCCTGGTCTGAATCTTTAGTCGAAGCCCCGGCAACCAGTGGATTGGCACCAATACCAGGGTATGAGCCTGAAACAACAGCCCCAGACGTAAATACTCCACCCGTGAGAAGTGCACCAATTGCCAAAAACACCACACACAAATGCACAAAAAGCGCCGTATGGGCGCCGCGTCTTACCATCAAAACATCTACCAAGACGTCTTTTACGTTTTCAAATTGGGTTCCCCAGCTTTTTAAACGCAGGCGAATATAAGAAAAAAAGGCAATAAAAAATCGCGGGAAGTCACGATGAAGCGGGTCGCGGTCGAGCATGTATTAAGGGGCATTTTACGCCTTTTTTTACCCTTTTACAAACGAACTTTGGCGCTGCATCTAAAGTTAATTTTAGATTTGAAAAGTTAATGAAAATTGCGAATTAAAAATTGAAAATTATTTAATGTCCTTAGCAAGGCCATGGATCCACTGTTTTACCGCGGCTTGCTTGCCCTTGTTGAAGTGCAAGAAAATATGGACCGACCTGTCGCGGCCATGCCCATGCAGGATATTTCCCTGCAAGTTTTCCAGTGGCTTCCGCGGGTCCTGCCGCAGCTCATTGAGAGTGTCCTGACCAATGGGACTTGTGAATTCATGGAGACTGGTCATATGTTAT
>JACPYZ010000106.1 GCA_016195765.1 Candidatus Curtissbacteria bacterium
AGCATTCCGTACATTCTTTTAACTTTTTGTTTTTCTCTAAGCTGAATTCCGTAATCGGAAACTTTCCTTCTGCCTTTTGCACCGTGTTGTCCAGGAAGACCTGCATTTTTCTTAATAACGGGACAATTGGGAAGTCCACAAATAGAAACTCCTTCTGCTCTACATAATTTATGCTTGGGACCTGTGTATCTGGCCATTAAACTCTCCTCCTTTTAGAGGCTCTTGGGCCGTTATGGGGTATTGGTGTTAAATCTGCAATTGCCGTTATTTCTAAGCCGGCTGCTTTGAAAGCACGAATTGCGGCATCTCTACCGGGACCTGGGCCTTTAACATAAACTTCCAGTGATACCATACCTCTTTCTTTGACTTTTTTAGCAACAGTATCAACCGCACTCGAAGCTGCATAAGGTGTCGCTTTTCTTGCCCCTTTGAAACCTGATCCACCAGCCGAACCCCAGACTAGAGCATTACCAGAAGGATCTGTAACTGTGATTATTGTGTTGTTAAAAGTCGCCGTGACATAGGCTTTACCGTGTGGAACTTTTGTAACTTTTGTTTTTTTTGTTTCTTTAGTGTTTGCCATTTTTATTTTTTAACTTCTGCTGTTGCTGGTGCTGCTTTTGCTACGACTTCTTTTCTAACAGTACCAATGGTTATTCTTTTACCTCTTTTTGTTCTTGCGTTTGTTCGTGTTCTTTGACCTCTGGCTGGCAAACCTCTGGAATGTCTAATTCCGCGGTAGGCACCAATTTCTTGAAGTCTTTTAATATTATTTTGAACTTCTCTTCTTAGATCTCCTTCGACTTTAAAGTTTTCTACAGCTCTTTGAAGTTTATTTATTTGATCTTCTGATAAGCTTTTTGTGCGAGTGTCTGGGTCGATTGCGCATTCATCTAGAATTTTCTTGGCAAGCACAGGGCCAACGCCATATATATACGGTAATGCTGCTTCTATTCTTTTTTCACTTGGTAAATCGATTCCTGCTATTCTTGCCATATTTATCCCTGTCTTTGTTTGTGTCTTCCGTTTATGCAAATGACATAAAGTCTGCCACCACGTTTGACAATTTTACAATTTACACATCTTTTTTTAACTGAAGCCTGAACTTTCATAATTAATATCTATAAGTAACACGACCTTTTGTAAGATCGTATGGTGTGAGTTCTAACTTAACTTTATCGCCTGGGAGAATACGAACATAATGAATTCTCATTTTTCCAGAAAGATGGCAAAGAACAATTTTATCTTCGCTCACACTTGGTATTGAACCCGATTTAACCTTGACTCTAAACATTGTGTTTGGCAATGCTTCTGTAACTTCTCCATCTACTTCGATAACACCGGTTTTTGTCATAGCAAAATCAGCACACAAGAATGGGCTTAAATTCGGATTTTAACAAATTTATATAAGTCTTGTCTATATATTTGAATAAGTTGCTAATTTGAACTAAATTCATAAATAAGGTGTTAGTATTATCGGCTCGCTTTTTGTGGTTAAAATTGTCTGTTCAAATAAACCACCCAATGAACCATCCTTTGTACTTATTGTCCAGTTATCTTTTTCCAAAATCACATCACCAGAACCTTGGGCGTATATAACCTCTATGGCGAGAGTCATATTTTCTTGGATTACCGGGCCTTTTCCAGCCTTGCCAAATCCCGGTATTATCGGATCTTCATGAAGTTCTGTGCCAACACCATGACCGGTTAAGTTTCTTACAATATCGAAGCCTGCCGATTCGACCCCTTCCTGGATTGTTGCTGAAATATCACCGATGTGGTTTCCGGCTTTTGCTTTTGATATTGCTTTTTTCAATGTGCTTTTACCCACTTCTAGAAAGAAGTTGTCTTCTTTTGAAACATTGCCAACCGGGACACTAATTGCCTGATCGCTATGGTAGCCTTTGTAAATTGCGCCGATATCTATTCCCAGTACGTCTCCGTCTTTTAAGGTGCGATTTGTGGGAATTCCGTGGACGACTTGATCGTTTATGGTAGTGCAAATTGTCCATTTATAGTCTTCCACCGTCATAAAAGAAGACTTACCGCCTAGTTGCTCTATTTTATTTCTGGCAATATCATCAAGTTCTTTGCAAGATATTCCAACTCTTACGTTATCTAAAACTTCTTTTAGGGCGATTGAGCAGATATCTCCAGCTTTTTTCATTAAAGCAATTTCTTGTGAGGTTTTTGTAAATTTCATTTTGATACTACTTTTTTTAAATCTTCGCTAACTTTTTCGATTGATTGTTCCCCATTTATTTCTTCTAATACTTTCTTGTCTCTAAAGTACTTTAACAGAGGTTCTGTTTCATCATGGTAAATGTCTATTCTTTTTTTAATAAGTTCTGGAGTGTCGTCGTGCCTTGCACGTTCTGTTAATCTTTTTATTGCTTCGTCGTCTGAAACATTTATATAGAAAACTTTGTCGATATCATTATCCAGATAGGATAATTGTTCGCTGTTTCTGGGATATCCGTCTAAAACATATCCACCTGATCCAACCTTTTTGATTTTTTCCTTTAGACTATCAACTGTAATTTGATTTTCGACAAGCCTGCCTTGTTCGAGCGCTTCTTTTATTG
>JACPYZ010000104.1 GCA_016195765.1 Candidatus Curtissbacteria bacterium
AGAAAATACTTCCATATTCTTGCCCGTCCCACAGCCAATATCCAAAATTTTGCCACCCTTGAAATATTTTTCAATAAACGCCAGACATAAAAGACGTTTGCCTATATGCCACCAGTGCTTATCTTCCAGTTCGTATAAATCTTGATATAGGTACTTTTGCATATAGTAATAATAGTATCAAAATAAAAAATGTGTATTAGGCAAAGGTGAAATTGTATACTTTTAAAGGTACTTAAATTTATAATCACGATCGCAACAAACTTTGTTTTTTAATGAAAATCTTCAAAAAAGATTACGTTCAAGCACTTTTTACAAAACCGGGTAGCCGGAATACCCTTATTGTTCTAGGTGGCACAATCATAAACTCTTTAATTGGCGGTCTTTTTTTCGTTCTTGCTCCCAGATTTATTGGTCCAGAGAAATATGGACTTTTCGCTGTTGTTTCTTCAACTGGTGTCCTTATTGCTTCGGTTGCTAACTTGGGTATCGATTCTGGAATTTTGAACTTTGCATCGAAAAATGACAGCGTTGCAAATCGAGTATTAAAACTTGCCCTAGAATCTTACATTGTAATTGGACTTATTACTTTTCTTGCGGGTTTCGTTCTGGCAAAACCCCTTGCCCAATTCTTAGGTACAGCAAGTCTTGCACCTCTAATTCAAGTTGCTTTTTCGCTGGTCATTGTTTTTCTTCTCACAGATTTTTTTGTCGCTGTACTTCAAGCACGTGAACAATTCGCCAAAGCTTTCATGACTTCAATCTCTTCAAACACCATAAGACTTATTATTCTTCTATTCGGTGCATACTTTTTTATAATCGATCTACCTTTTCTGACTTATTTGTTCTTCTTGGTGCCAATTGTGTCTGTTATTGTGGGAAAGATATTTACACCGACTAATTTTTTATCGGCAAAAGATCATCGCAAAGAATTTAGAAACTTTTTCGGATTCAATTTTTGGATTGCTGCGTCTTTTGCAGTTTCCGCATTTCCTGTCGACAATTACATGTTACTCAAAATGGCAGGACCAATTGCAACTGGCCTATACGCTGCCCCTTTTAAACTTTTAAGTATCGTTGACCAGCTAGCTGGAAATTACAGTCGGGTTTTAGCCCCCAAAATTAGTCAACTTGATTCCAGAGAAAAAACAATGAAGTTTATCCAGTCTACTCTGCCAATCGCCCTTCCAGTTGCGCTTATCTTTTTCGTTATGACTTTTTTAGGGAGTCCAATTGTGAAGCTCATTTTAGGAACAAGTTACGAGCAGTCAACTCTGGTTTTTAGCCTAGTGTCTCTTGCCAGCTTGTTTACATTTTTAACCGCAATTCCCGTGAGCATTACAATCTATCACTTCAATGCTGCAAAAGTGGCATTTGTAATAACTTTAATTTCAATGGCGATATGGATTGCTCTCAATTTTCTTTTGATACCAACCTACCAACAATATGGAGCCGCAGTTGCCTATCTGTTAACGGAAATACTCATTCTATTGTTTCATTCAAGCTATATTTTTTATAAGATTCGCAAATAATGAATAAAATTAAGTTGTCAGTTGTTGTTCCATGCTACAACGAGCATCGTCGCTTTGCAGAAGGTTTGAGCCATTACTATTCATTTTTAAAAAAACAAAATTACAGTTGGGAGCTAATTTTTGTAAATGACGGTTCAAGTGATGACACATCAGAGCTGATCCGTGCCGCCCAGAAAAAAAACCCCAATATAAAAATTGTAGACTATCGTAACAACCGTGGGAAAGGCTACGCAATTTCCCAAGGTATTAAAAAGGCTCAAGGTCAATATATTCTTTTTACCGATCTCGATCATTCTGTCGACATCAAAACCATAAATGAGTTCTTTAAGTACTTTGAAAACGGCGACCAGGTCGTCATCGGCTCGAGAAGAGTAAAGGGTGCAAAGTTGGCGGTGCGCCAAAAACCTTTTAGAGAATTTCTCGGGAGGGGATTCACACTTTTAGTAAATATCTTGATTATGTCAGGCATAAAAGATTGCACCTGTGGTTTTAAAGCCTTCGAAAATAAAGCGGCTAAAGAAATTTTTAACAAGGTTTCAATTTTTGATTGGGCATTCGATGCGGAAATAATTTTTATTTGCAAAAAGAAAGGTATTCATTTTGCCCAAGCCCCTGTTACATGGAAGGATGCTAGCGGTTCAAAAGTGAGATTGAAAAAGGATGTGATCTATTCCTTTTTAGGTTTGTTGAAAATAAGACTTAACGATCTAAAAGGCCGTTACCGCTAAATGTTATTGCTACTATTATTACTTCACGGATTACTTTTAACATTTACCAAATTTACGCTCTGGCCAGAAATGGTTGTTTACCCTTATTTAGTAAATCACGGATATGAACTTTACAAAGACCTTATAAATCCATATCCGCCATATCTAACACTCGCACTTGCCGCTTTTACAAGAGTATGGGGCTACAACCCGGTAAGCTTTAGAATCTTAACGCTTGCAGTTGCATTTTTTATTGATCTTCTTATTTTCGCCCTTTCCAAAAAAATATATAAAAACAATAAAAAAGCCCTCTTAAACACATTTATATTTGTAATTATTTCAATACCTTTGGGAATCAATGGCTTATGGTTTGAACTAATCCAAACACCTTTTATTTTGCTATCGGTGTATTTTTTATTATTTCAAAAACAAAAAAAGAGTTTTTTAATTTCATCAATTTTACTTGCCGTGGCAATTGGTATTAAGCAGCAGGCGGTTTGGCTAGTACCATTATTTTTACTATTCAAGTTAAAAAGACCACTTTTGACAACTGCCAATATTAAATCTGCAACAACACTTCTTTTGCCCATATTCATTCTTTATGCGGCAACTTTAGTATTGGTTTCTGCAATTTCGGACCCTCAAAGTTTTTATAGATGGACAATCATCTTGCCTTTTTTTAAAGCATCATCTATGCCGGGCTATGTCCTGCTGCCCTCAGCTAGGCAGTTACTAACAGTTGCCTCAATTCTTCTTTTTGTCTTGCCATTCAATCAACACGCCGCGGGCAACATCAAAAAGTTAAATTTAGTGGCCATTTATTTAATAGTATTTGCATATCCCAGGTTTGATTACTTTCACTTAGTGCCCGCAACGGCTCTCTTCTGCTTAACATTTTCAGCCATCCACTTCAAAAACAAAAAATTGCCACTTGTAGCAGCTATTCTTTTGCTACCTTTTATAGCTTTCAGCTTTAGATACTTTCAAGGTAATACAGGTTTTAGTACACGCTTTTTTGAAAACGATATACGAGATGCTTCAAAAAATCTTTCACTCTTCACCCGAACCGGTGATAAGGTATATATCCAAAATGGACCGGACCAGCTGCTTGCTCTAAGTGGCCTTTTGCCGCCAAAACCTTGGGCGGACGAATTTCCCTGGTATTTGCAGTTTGACCAAACACAACAAAAAGTGGTCGATGCAATTAAGCTTGAAAAACCGAAATATGTTATTTATGAACCATATCAAGAAGGACCAGTCTATTCTCTGGGCTCTTACAAACCTGAACTAATATTCAACTATATAAATCAAAATTACGAACCCTATTCTAAAATATCAAATAGTTTATGGCTAAAGAAATTAAGAACCTCATACTAAAGTATAAATTCGAAGCAATACTTTTTACTCTTGTTTTGTTTTTCTTTTCGCCTGTTCTGATTGCTCCCAGCTATTTTTCCGACAAAGATAATGACCTAGGTAGAAATTACATTCCAATCATTCATTTTTACAGACAATCGCTTCTAGAGTACAAGCAATTGCCTTTGTGGAGATCCGAGCAGATGATGGGTGAGCCGACTGCTGCAAATCCTCTATATCAATATTTATATCCAGGGAATTTAATCTTTCTTCCTTTTGCCGAAAATTACGGTGCGCTTTTTTTCTACATAATTCATTTCCTAGTCGCCGCTTTCGGCACCTACTATTTTTGTAAGGCCAAAGCGTTATCCAAACAAAGCTCACTGGCAGCCGCCATATTTTATGCACTATCGATTAAGATGGTGCTGCACACAGCAGCAGGTCATCTCACAATGGTTGCTGCTTTTTCTTACTTTCCGATCGTTGTACTTGGAGTATCACAACTTATTAAAAAACTTAACTTTAAATGGCTGGTCATAACGGCCGTGAGTATGTGGTTCATGTACATAAATTACCCAACAGTTTTTTACTACTCGTTTATATTTGTTGCAATCTACATCTTTTATTACTTGTTAAAAAGCAAAAATAAAACGAACGTAATTAAAAAATTCAGTTTAACTTTTTTTGTGCTTTTTATAGTCTGGCTAGGATTAAGTGCCATCTCCATTATTCCTCAGTTGGAATTTGCTCCGCTTTCCACTAGATCTGATCTGCAAATTACAGACATCGCGATACCACTTTGGAACATGAAAAAGTTCTTTCTAAGCTTGTTTTTGCCTTATGCAATTTTTAATTCTCTCGACCACGAATCACTGCTTTATTTAGGTCTTATACCAACGCTTTTAAGCGCTTTTATTTTCACCAAGCTAACAAAGTTACAAAAATCATTCCTTATAGTTGTTGGGTTTCTAACAATTATTATTGTGTTAAATCGATCTACACCAATTTTTCCATTTGTTTACAAATATCTGCCACTGCTGAATTACTCAAGAGTCACAACAAGAATGTGGTTTGCGGTAGCTTTTATTGCGGCAGTTCTTTCGGCCTATGCGTTTGATCGATTCAAAAAACCGCAACTTACCTTAATTCTTCTTTTAATATATTTAGCGGAAGTGACAAGTATTTTTTACGGAAAAACTGCGGCAATTGGCAATTTAAATTTTTCAAACGAAAAAATTTATAGCTTCTTATCAAATGATAAGGAACTCAACAGAGTCTACTGCACAACTTATTGCTTTAATCCTCAATTACTTTTTTTAAACAAAATTCAAATTTTAAATGGCGAAAACCCCATTCAACAAAAAACATTTGTTAACTTTTTAGAAACAGCTGGGGGCTACAAGCAGACACAATTTGCAGTTATCTTTCCGCCTTATCAATTGTGGCAGGTAGAAAATAAACCCTTGCCAAGCCCCGACATTTTAGGAATGGCGAACGTTAAGTTTGTTGTATCTGCTTACCAAATTAACGAACCGGAATTAAAATTTATAGAAAAAGTGAGCGATTTATTTGTTTATCAAAATGCTAAGTTTCAAAAAAGAGCATTTTTCTTAGAAAACGACTCCCCAGTTGAAATAACCAAGGCAACACCTAATGAAATTAAATTGAAGTTTGCGCCAGCTGCTTATAAAAGAGATATTGTATATTCAGAAAATTATTACCCAGGCTGGCGAGTTACCAACAACAACCTCAAACAGCCAATAGAATCTTATAAAGGAGTTTTTAGAAAGTTTTCTGTTGCCGCAAACACTCGGGAAGCAACTATTAAATTTGAATCGAAATCATATGCTTTGGGTAAAACCATAACACTTGCTACAATTTCACTATTAATCTTGTTCTATTTTAGAAAGCGAATTGGGAAAAAATGAAAAAAATAGCACTCTTTAGTTTTTATTCAGGAGTTGTCGATCGCGGAGTTGAAACTTTTGCTTATGAAATTAGCAAGAGGCTGGCACTAAATAATCACGTCACCATAATTTGCGCAGGCAAAATACCACCACAAAAATATAAAGTTAAAACAATCAAAACCTGGGCCAACCAACCAAAATCTTCAAAAGGAATAACAGGCAAATTTTACCTAGATCTTCAATCCATAAAAATTGCCATCTTCACAATAAGAGCCCTAAGGTATTTGAGCCGCGAAAAATATGACATTGTCATCCCTTTGAACGGAGGCTGGCAAGTAGTCATTCTAAAAGTCTTTTCCAAACTCTTAAAATATAAAATGCTAGTTTCTGGCCATGCCGGCATCGGCACAGACGATGCTTGGAATCTTCTTTGGCGGCCAGATGTATTTGTGGCACTCACAACTGCTCAAGCTTCTTGGGCCAAAAGACTAACTCACGAGGTAAAACTTGAAAAGATTCCAAACGGGGTTGATCTTCATCGTTTTAACCCGAAAATAAAACCAGAAAGCATTCCACTTCCCAAACCAATTGTTGTCTGTGCCTCGGCATTGGTTCCCTATAAAAAAGTAGATCTGACAATAAGAGCGGTAGCAAAAGCAGGAAATCTTAGCCTACTTATATTGGGAGACGGAGAGTTAAAAGGATCAATCGATAGTTTAGGAAAAAGGTTGTTGGGAAAAAGATATTTAAGACTTACTGTTCCTTATTCCAAAATAAGCGGCTACTATAAAGGTGCGGACGTGTTTACCCTTGCTTCTCAAACAGAAGCTTTTGGTATTTCATATGTAGAAGCAATGGCCTGCAATCTCCCGGTTGTAACAACCAAAGATACGTCAAGAGCAGAAATTGTCGGAGAAGCCGGTATTCTTGTGAGTACTACAAATCTAAATCGGTATAGCAAGGCTTTGAAATTTGCAGTCAAAAAAGATTTTAAAAATAAGCCCTATGCACAATCTCTGAAATTTAGTTGGAATAATGTCGGAGATGCTTACGAGAATCTTATAAATAGCTTAAGTCAAAAATGAAGACAAACCCACTAGTTTCAATAATTATCCCAGTCTACAACGAAGAAAAAGTTATAACCGGTTGTCTAGAGTCGCTTGCTGGGCAAAATTATAAAAACACAGAGACAATAATAGTTGACGATGGGTCAAGCGATAAAACCTTAAACCTAGTCAGACAATTCAAAGTTCAAGTTCTTGAGCAAAAGCATCTTGGTCCCGGTGTTGCTAGAAATTTAGGCGCAACCAAAGCTAAAGGTGAAATTCTTGTTTTTGTTGATGCCGATATGACCTTTGATCGTGATTTTGTGACAGATTTAACTGCTCCAATTGTGAAGGGGGAGACAATAGGCACATTTTCAAAAAACGAAATGGTTCAAAATAGTGATAACCCCATCTCAATTTGCTGGAACGTTAATAGAAATCTTCCCAAAGACAGAATGGTAAGCCCAAACAGTCCAAACCATGCCCAAGTTTATCGAGCAATACTTAAAGATAAATTTGAATCAGTAGGGGGTTTTGATACAGATGGACAATACATTGATGATTGGTCACTTTCTCGAAAATTAAAAACTCAGTCAACCATGGCAAATGGCGCAAAATACTTCCATACAAACCCAAGCACCTTTGATGAAGTTTGGAAGCAAGCAAGGTGGATTGGAAAAAACGATTTTATTTCTGGTAGTCTCAAAAAGAGAATCGTTTCCCTTGTTCGCTACTGCTTTCCTGTGTCTATCCTGATTGGTGTCGTAAAATCAATTAAATATCAAAAACCGCTGTTTATTATTTTCAAGATTTACTACGATTTTGCAACGACAGTCTCTATTTTGGAATCGTCTTTTTCCAAAAACAAATCAAAGTGAGTTAAATATGACCCTTCTCTTTAAGGTACAACTTTAAATTTGTTTTCCAACTATTCATTATCAACAATTTAGATTTTTTTAATTTTTGGTTCTTGAGTACACTATAAGTAGGCCGTTTGGCAGGTGTAACCCACTGCCTGGAGTTTGTCCTTGAAAGCTTTGCCCGAACTTTGGTTTGTTTGAAAATCTCACAAGCAAACTCATACCAGCTGCATTGCCCCTCGCTCACTGCATGGAATAAACCCTTTTTATTCTGGCGGGTCAAAAGGTATAGTTGCTCTGCCAAATTTAGGGTGTAGGTCGGGGATAAGATCTGGTCACCAACAACTTTTATATTTTGGCCGTCTTTAGCTTTTTGAAGCATAGTTTCAATAAAGTTGCCACCCTTGCCAGAAGAACCACGAATACCATAAAGGCCACTTGTGCGAACGACAAGCGAATCAGCATTATATGTTTGGGTGAAAAATTCTCCGACGAGTTTGCTTATGCCATAGCTGTTAAGTGGTCCTGGAATGTCGCTCTCCAAATAAGGCGTCTTACGTTTTATATCTCGACCAAAAACATAGTCAGTACTAAAAAATACCACCTTTGCTTTTCTCTTGTTTGTGTATTCGGAAAGATAACGGGCCGCCAGGCCATTAACTTCAAGGGCTTTTTGAATATTGTCCTCGATCTCATCAACTCTGTGGTAGGCAGCAGTGTTTATAAGAACTTTAAATTTGAGCGGGTCTAGCACCTTGGCAATGCTTTTTGGATTTGAAACTTCAATTTGCGAATGTTCAAGCGCAAATATCCGAACATCTTTTTTTTCAGAAAAAACTTTAACAATATCGCTGCCTAATTGGCCGCTTGCACCAACTAGTACAATCGTCAGTTTCATATGCCTTTTTCAAGAATTGGCCTCATCCAGTCAATGTTGTAATAAAGCGCATTATCAAAGTCATCCATTTTGTTGTGCTTAACAGCAGCAACCATCTTAATAACGGAATCCGAAATTGTGACAGAGGTTTTAAATTTTAATAACTTAGCCGCTTTTTGACTCGAAACTCTATATGACCTGACCTTGCCTTTTATTGGCGTAAACACGACTTCAATATTTGTTCCGTAATTTTTTTCAACTGCCTTCTTAATTTCAAAAGCGAGGTCTCTTACCAAAAAGTTTCCAGCGGAAATATTAATAATCTCACGGTTAACTAATTTGGGGGTGGCCTCAACTGCGGCAATATAAGCAACCGCCACATCTTCGACATCAACAAGAGGTCGCCATTGAATACCCTGACCATAAATATTTATTCGACCTTTGGAAAGTGCATCCTTAACCATTGTATTTACAACGAGGTCATACCGCATTCTTGGAGAATAACCAAAAACAGTACCTTTTCTAAGGACTACAACACAAAAGTTAGGACCAGCAAGTTTGATTATTTGTTTTTCTGCTTGTCTTTTCGAACTTGAATAAGCAGCTTTTGGATTAACAAAAGACTCCTCAGATTTCAAAAAACTTTTTTTAAGAACGCCCAAATCGTAAACAGAGCAACTAGATGCAAAAATAAACCTCGAGATACCGGCCTTTTTCGATTCCTCGGCAAGCCTAATCGAAGCAGCCGTGTTTATTTCAAAGTTGGCGACGCTGTTAAACTCGGCTGTAGGGTCATTGGAAAGACCTGCCAAGTGAATTACAACGTTCACACCTTTAAATATTTTTGGAGAAAAATTTCTTATATCGCCTGTTACTATTTCGAGATTTTTGCCCTTAAGCTTTGAGAGTGGTTTACGACCAAAAAAAAATTTATCAAAAACTCTAACCTTGTAACCCTTTTTCAGCAGTTTCTCAACGAGCACACTACCAACATATCCAGCCCCGCCTGTTACAAGTATCATTTCGCTTCAGTTTCCCAATTTTCCCCGAAAGCGCCAACGGGTGCCCTGTCCTCGTCTGGATTTTTTTCATCATATTTCTGTGTAATGTAGTAGGAAAGTATCGTCTCTCCGGCGCTTATATTTCGCCATCCATGCCAAATGCCTGGGGGAATTGCAAGCGTCTGCCTTTCGCTTTCATGCAAGTATACCCACTGCAGTTTATCTCGAACCTGGTCGTAAAGACCAACTTTTAAAGCACCTTTGATAACATGCCAGTAGTCTGTTTGTTTTTTATGTTTATGCCATGCAGCAATCGCGTTTGGGTAAATATAACTGTAGTTAATATCGCCAGTGGGCGTATGAAAAACATCAAATGTTCCCCGTCTTCTGTCGTCATCATGGACTCTTGGTTTGAAAAACGTGGCTGAATTTGTGGCCTTTTTCATACAGGAAGTATAAACAGACCATAAAGGACTGTCAATTTGAATTCAAACAAATTTTAGTAAATATCAATTGTTTTAAGAACAGAAACGACTTCGGGCTGATTTGAAGCAAGTGGAGCGTTTATGTACGCTTCAACCGTAATGGGCAAGCCAGCTTTGTCGCTGGTGTATGCTCGAGTTAAAATTCTGGAACCATCTTTCTGAAGCAGATAACATCCGGAAATTATTCTGTCAGCGAGCGTAATTGAGCTCGTTTCCGAACAACCGCCAGAAGGATCTTTTCCGCTGCCAAATGTAATAGATATGTTGCCAATTGGTCCAGAAAATTTAGTCGTAGAATATGTTTTTGTTGCAAATGTACTGGCAACTACCCATCCAGACGGCAAAGTTAATTGATACAAATCCTGCGGTTGCTTATAAAGTGTCGCAGAAGCAGGGGCTGTAGATGGTAAAGGAGTAGTAGATGGAATTGGGCTGGACTGGGCGGGTGCGCCAGCAATAGGATTACCCGTTTTATCTAGTTGGCTGAATTGATCTGTACTATTTTTGTCTTTCGCTTGCGGTCCTGCCCCAGATGTCGTGGCTACATCTTTACTCTGTTTAAACACCAAAGTTGCCGCCACCACGGAGCCTATCAACACAAAAATTCCTATCCCAATCAGGACAGTTATTAGACTGAAACCTTTTTGCACTCTACTTTAATCTTAGTAAAA
>JACPYZ010000108.1 GCA_016195765.1 Candidatus Curtissbacteria bacterium
CCGTGGTATTCCGACAATCGAAACTTATATTGAGCTAGACGATTCTGCGGTCGGCATATATTCTGTGCCTTCTGGTACTTCCAAGGGAAAACACGAAGCCAAAGAGCTGCGAGACAACGATGCCAACCGTTATGCCGGGCTCGGTGTATTAACTGCCCTTAAAAACATTTCTCAGGTTATTGCTCCCAAAATTATAGGTATTGAGGTTGAAAATCAAGCATCTTTTGATAACCTACTTATTACTTTAGATGGAAGCGCAGACAAATCTCATTTAGGTGCCAACACACTACTTTCTCTTTCGGGTGCCGTTGCCAAAGCAACAGCAGTTTCTCAAAAAATCCCGCTTTACCAATACGTTTCCAAACTGATGGGACAACAAACAAATGAATTTGCAATTCCCACCCCAATGTTTAACGAGATAAATGGTGGTGCCCACGCAGGGTTTAATCTTGATTTTCAGGAATTTATGCTTGTTCCGCCAAAAAGTAACAGTTATTCTCAAAACCTAAAGTTTGGAGCAGAAATGTATTACGCACTCAAAAAAGTGCTACAGACTCACACTAATCAGGTACTCATTGGTGACGAGGGTGGTTATGCTCCTCTTCTTTACCAAAACGGCGATGTTTTTAAAATTTTTGAAGAAGCAGCTCAGGAAACCGGATACAAAATCGGCCTCGATGCTTTTTTTAGTCTGGATTGTGCCGCCAACAACCTTAAACAAGGCAGCGCATACAGGCTAAAAGACAGACCAACAGCCATGCCCGCCAGTGACCTGATTGAATTCTACGTTCAACTGAACGAACAATTCCATATGCTTTCGATTGAAGACCCACTTGCAGAAGAAGATTGGGACGATTGGGTACAGTTAAATGCAGCAATCGGCGCCAAAACCTTAATTGTTGGTGACGACTTAATAGCCACCAACCCCGAAAGGCTTAAAAAGGCAGCCGAAATAAAAGCGTGCAATGCCGTAATTATTAAGCCGAACCAGATAGGAACAATCTCGGAAGCCATTAAGGTTACGCAACAAGCAAGGGCTTCTAACATGAAGATAATTGTGGCTCACAGGTCTGGTGAAACAAACGATGATTTTATTGCTGATTTTGCGGTTGGTGTTGGTGCTGACTACGTTAAGTTTGGAGCACCTGCTCGGGGCGAAAGAGTTGCAAAATACAACAGGTTACTAGAGATTGAACACGAACTTTCCTAGTTTTTTATTTGACACTTGATACGTGACACATCTAAATAATGTTTCGTCTTAGTAAAAAGCCAAAACCCATGGTCCTATGCATCCTCGACGGCTGGGGAGTCGCTCCGGATTACATTGGCAACGCTATAACTCAGGCAAACTGCGAAAACTTTAACAAGCTTTGGTTTACCTACCCCCACACCATTTTGACTGCTTCCGGGATGGCCGTTGGTATGCCAGAGAATACTGTGGGAACCAGTGAAGTCGGCCACATGAATCTTGGTGCAGGCCACGTCGTTTTCCAAGATGTCCTGAAGATCGACAATGCGATTGTTGACGGAACTTTTGCAGAAAACGAAGCTTTTAGTAAGACCGCGGATCACATCAAAAAATATTCCTCAAATGTCCATTTGCTTGGATTGGTCGGTTCTGGAGTTGTTCACAGCAGTACTCAGCACTTATTAGCACTTCTTGATCTGCTCAAAGAAAAAGGTATCAAACCAGAAAACATCAAGATTCATCTAATTACGGATGGTCGTGATAGCCCACCAAGTAGTGCGCGTGATTATGTCGGGGCACTTCTAAAAGACATAGATGGAATGGCGCAAATAGCAACAGTTTCTGGTCGCTACTACACAATGGATCGCGATAATCGTTGGGATAGAACAGAAAAAGCATATATTGCACTTCTAGGCAATGGCCTTAAAAGAGGCACCGATCCAATCAAAGTTATTATCGATTCCTACGCGAGTGGCATAACTGACGAATTTATAGAACCGACAGTAATTGTGGACGCAGACGGCAAGCCTGTGGGCGCTATAAAGCCCAACGATGCTGCAATCTTTTTCAACTTTCGCCAAGATAGAGCCCGGCAAATAACCAAAGCATTTGTTTTGCCCGAACTTAAAAATCTGCAAACAAGTTCCGGCGAAAAAGTTAAAGCCTTTGAAAGAGGACCGAAAATAGAAAATCTTTTCTTTGTTACTTTTACAGAGTATGAAAAAGATTTACCGGTTTCGGCAGTTGCCTTTGCTTCCCAACGTGTAGCCATTCCAATTGCCAGGGTTTTTGCAGAAGAAAATGACAAACAATTTCATATAGCCGAAACAGAAAAATATGCCCACATAACCTATTTCTTTAACGGCGGCCAAGAAGCACCTTTTCCAGGTGAAGACCGCTTACTGATCAACTCTAAAAAGGTAGCGTCCTACGACATGGTGCCAGAAATGTCCGCGCCAGAAATTACCAAAGAAGCAATCAAGAGAATCAACAGTCGGGTTTATGATTTTATCGTTATGAACTATGCCAATGCCGATATGGTTGGCCATACCGGCAATTTAGAAGCAACGAAAAAAGCGGTTGAAGCAATCGATTTCCACTTGGGGGTTTTAGTCAAAAGTGTTCTGGCAATAGGGGGAGCAATAATTGTAACGGCTGATCATGGAAACGCAGAAATTATGCGCAACCCCAAAACTGGCGAAAAAGACACAGCACATAACCTAAGCCCTGTGCCTTGCATCATCATTGCCCAAGATCTTCAAGGCAAAGCAGAACAACTTAAAAAAGGCATTTTGGCAGATGTGGCTCCAACAATTCTTGCCATGATGAATATTCCCAAGCCACCCGCAATGTCCGGACGCAATCTATTAGAGTAAAACTGTAAACTCCCCTTTGGGAGGGGTTTTGCCAAAGTGCACAATAGAAACAGAAACTTTCTCTCGCCTTATTTCCTCAAATTTTTTCGTTAATTCTCGACAAACAACGATATCAATGTCACCTAATGTTTCTTTAATTTCCTCAAACGCCTTCAAGAGCCTGAAAGGGGATTCATAAAAAATTACTGTAGATTTGAAAGTTTCTTTAGCAGCTTTTATCTGGGAAAGAATTTCTTTTCTTTTACCTTCTTTTTTAGGCAAATAGCCGATATATAAAAATCTATCTGGTGGCAAACCTGAGACTGTCAGCGCGGTAACTACAGCACTCGGTCCTGGAATAGACTCTACTTCTACGCCTTTTGAAATTGCATCACGAACTAATTTATATCCAGGGTCGCTAACCAGTGGCGTACCGGCATCACTAACCAGCGCAATCGAAACATCACCCGCAAGTTCCCTGAGAATTTCCTCTGTTTTTTGGTTCTCGTTAAACTCGTTAAAAGAAACCATTCTTTTTTCGATCAAGAATGCATTCAAAAGTTTTCCCGTAACTCTTGTGTCCTCGCACAAAATGTAGTCAACTTCTTTTAAGGTATCTATTGCCCGCAAAGAAATATCCTGAAGATTGCCAATTGGTGTCGCAACGATAAATAGCTTACCCATAGCGCAAATTATATCTCAATTAATTGTTATAATTTTGAAAACGTTTGATTTTGTAGCAATCGTTGGAGTTTTGACGGTAATCTTTGGAGTAATAGTTAAGGTTGTAGGATTTCCAGATCAAATAAGAAGCAATAAAAAAAGAAGATCCACAAAAGGCTTATCCACTACATTTATTGGCCTATCTTTCGTTACATATTCGTTGTGGACACTTTATGGTGTATTAAAAGGAGATCCTATTGTTTATCTAGGCCAAGGAATAGGAATAATCACAACCGGTATTATTCTTTATCAAATCTGGATTTATAGAAAAAATTCTAAAGGGTAAAAGTACTAGTTATATTTTCTGATGACGCCAGTCACACGACCTTGAATCGTAACGTGTTTTGCATAAATTGGTTGCATTGTAGGGTTTGCAGGTTGTAACCGAATTCGATCTTTTTCTTTGTAAAATCTCTTAAGAGTCACAACTCCATTTTCAATCATCGCAACAACAATGTCTCCATTGTTCGCTTGATTTGCTTGTTCTACAACTACATAGTCACCATCCAAGATTCCGTCATCTATCATAGATTCACCTTTAACGACAAGAACATATGAATTTTTGTTTGGTGTAACCAAATTTGGAGTAACCATAAACGTAGCACCTGGATCTGTATAAGGTTCAATAGGGGTACCAGCAGCGATAAATCCTTGTACAGGAAGTTCTATTCCCTGAACCAGCTTACCGATCCTTTTCTCGATAACTTCAATACTTCTTTTAATTCCACCAGACCTTTTAATAAGGCCTTTTTTCTGAAGGGACTGCAAATGTTCATGCACTGTCGCCAAAGATTTAACTTTTAAATGTCTAGCAATTTCCACCAAAGTGGGAGCATGGCCGTTTTCTGCAATGTATCCATTGAGAAAATCGAGTATTTCTTTTTGTCTGCGATAAACTACTGTTGGCATTTTCTTTTGCAAATCGAGTGTCAGTCTGTTCACTCAATTTGCTAAAATTACAATACCAAATAAAACCCGAACGTGTCAAGTAGCCAGTTTCGGGTTTTTAGGCAAGCGAAACTTCCACAAAACCCGAAGTTGTCAGTGGTTGGAAATAACCGCTATGGAGTATAATTTAAGTTCTATGAAGTTCGAACTGACATCCAAATACAAACCCACAGGAGACCAACCAACAGCCATTACCAAATTAACAGCAGGTGTTAAAAAAGGTTTAAAACATCAAACGCTTGTTGGTGTTACTGGTTCTGGTAAAACATTTTCTATGGCAAATGTGATCCAGCAAATTCAAAAACCAACACTAGTTATCTCGCACAACAAGACACTCGCGGCCCAACTTTACCAAGAATTTCGTGAATTCTTTCCAAAAAACGCGGTTTCTTATTTCGTTTCCTACTACGATTATTACCAACCAGAAGCTTATATGCCCTCGACAGATACTTATATAGAAAAAGAAACCGAAGTAAACGAAGAAATCGACAGACTCAGGCTAAGTGCCACCACAAACTTGGCAACCCGAAGTGACGTTATTGTTGTTGCTTCTGTTTCTGCGATTTACAACTTGGGTTCACCAACCGAATATCAAAAAGCTCGGGTATTTTTTGAAGTTGGCGGCCTTTGGGCAAGATCTGAACTTTTAATAGCTCTTTCGCGCATTCATTACGAAAGAAACGATATAGATTTCACCCGCGGAACTTACAGGGTTCGTGGCGAATCGATAGAAATTTATCCAGCCTACGAAAACGAAGCAATTCGCCTGAACTTTTTAGGGGAACGTCTTGAATCTATCGAAAAAATATCACCAATTTCTGGCCAAACTATTGAGCAATCACAAAGCATAGTTGTTTACCCGGCAAAACATTATGTAACCACAGACGAAGAAACCTTTGGGGCCATGAAGACCATAAAAGATGAACTGGAAATTCGTCTTAAGCAACTAGAAGAAGCCGGTAAAACCTTGGAGGCTCACAGGTTAAAACAGCGCACCAATTACGATTTGGAAATGTTGCAAACTTTGGGTTACTGCAAAGGTATCGAAAATTACTCGCGCCATTTTGATGGCCGTAACCCTGGGGATCCTCCATTTAGTTTGCTTGAACACTTTCCCCAAGACTACCTTTTGATAATCGACGAATCCCATATGACCATTCCTCAAATAAACGGTATGTACAATGGTGATCGAGCCCGCAAACAAATGTTGGTCGACTTTGGTTTTCGCTTGCCTTCCGCTTTTGATAACCGGCCACTAAAGTTTGAAGAATTTTCTAGAAAAATAAACCAAGTTATCTATACTTCTGCAACACCAGCACCTTACGAGTTGCAAATTTCCCAGCAAGTTGTCGAACAGTTAATTCGCCCAACAGGTCTGCTAGACCCAGTGATCACTATAAAACCCAGCAAAGATCAAATTCCGGATCTTATCAAAGAAGTAGAAGATCAAGTCAAAAAAAGCCAAAGAACCCTAGTTACAACTTTGACTAAAAGAATGGCTGAAGATTTAACAACATATTTGGAAGAAAAAGGCTTAAAAGTCCAGTATCTCCATTCGGAAGTTCTAACCCTAGATAGATCGGATATTCTTGATGACTTAAGGCTGGGCAAGTACGACGTCTTGGTTGGCATTAATCTTTTACGAGAAGGATTAGACCTACCAGAAGTTTCCCTAGTTACCATACTCGATGCCGACAAAGAAGGTTTTCTGCGTTCTGAAACTTCGCTAATCCAAACCATGGGTCGGGCAGCCCGTCATAGCGGCGGCCGGGTGATTCTTTATGCTGACAAAATAACAGGTTCCATGCAAAGGGCAATAGACGAAGTTAACAGGCGAAGAAAAATTCAAGAAGATTACAACAAAAAGCACGGCATCACGCCAACGACCATCGAAAAATCGATCCGCGAAAAGTTGATCGAAAGAGATAAAGACGAAGAGAGCAGAAAGTTAATGCCAAAAGATGAGGTTATTGAAGGCGCCGTTCAGCGCGCAGAAGAAGGAAGTTTGCTGGCAGACGACAAACAAAAATTAGTAAAACTCTTAAACCGCGAGATGAAAGACGCAGCACGGGTTTTGGATTTCGAAAAGGCTGCGTACCTAAGAGATCAAATTTTGAGACTAAAAGTCTAATTTCAGAGGTTTGCGGAAAGTTCACTAAATGTTCTGGCGGCTCTAGCCCAAAAAGCAGCATGCTCCTGTATCTCATCAAGAGTATATAAACCTGATTCCTCCAAAATAAAGACTTGCTCCTCGCTAGCCTCTGATGTCGAACCTTCGCTCACAAAAAAACCTCCGGGCACTCGTAAATTAACCGTTCTTTTTTCATCTTGCTTTGTGAGCTCTAGTGAAAGACCCAACGACTCTTGCTCGGAAACGCCATCAACCTTAAATACCTCAGCATTTCTTCCACCCGACGGGGCAGCAGGACCGTGGTGCGCACTAACTGAGCTTTCTCTTGCCAATTTTTTAAAGACGTTTACGTATAATTGCCAGTTTGAAATTGATCCAATTTCTGCATAAACAGCTTCCGGTTCGGGCGTCGGCAATTCAGAACTTATCATTGTAAAAAATTATAAGCGATGCGTTTTATAAACACCAACTATACTCTTGTTTCGTACTTGCTTCGGGTGTTAGAATTTATATTCGCAACTTCATGGACAAACTGATCATCAAAGGTGCCCGCGAGCACAATTTAAAAAACGTTTCTGCTGAAATCCCTAAAAACAAACTTGTGGTTTTTACTGGTCTTTCCGGTTCCGGTAAATCGTCTCTGGCCTTCGACACTATCTATGCCGAAGGTCAACGCAGGTACGTAGAATCACTAGCTTCTTACGCCAGGCAATTCTTGGGTGTGATGGACAAGCCCGATGTTGATTCCATAGAAGGTCTTTCACCCGCCATCTCGATTGATCAAAAATCGACTTCGCACAACCCGCGCTCGACAGTTGGCACAATTACCGAAATTTATGATTACTTAAGGCTGTTATTTGCCAGAATTGGACACCCGCATTGCCCAATCTGTGGCACAGAAATTTCTCACCAATCTCCACAACAAATTGTCGAAGAAATTCAAAAGTTAGACAAAGGCGAAAAAGCTCCAACCAAAATCATGGTCTTGGCGCCAGTTGTGCGCGACAGAAAAGGAGAATTTAAAGACTTATTCCGTGACATTCTTAAACGTGGTTACAAGTATGTTCGAGTCGATAGCAAAGTTTATTCAACAGACGACGATTTGGTACTGATAAAAACTAACAAACACACGATAGAAGCTGTGATCGACCGCATTAGTTTGCCCACTGAAAAAGCCAGGCTTTATGATGCAATCGAGCAAGGTTTAAAACTTGGCGAGGGCAATATCATTGTTGCCGAAATTTTAGACAAGTCTTTCGATATTCCCCAATTCCCTAAAGAACTTAAAGACCATTTATTTTCTGAACGCTTTGCTTGTCCTAAAGACAATATATCGCTACCAGAAATCGAACCAAGGACATTTTCTTTTAATTCCCCGCACGGTGCTTGCCCAACCTGTAACGGTTTAGGAACTCTGCGCAAGGTAAATGAAGACTTAGTTTTCAATTCTAATCTTTCAATTGCCGAAGGCGGCATTTTGCCTTGGGCCAGGATTGTGCAAACAGATTCTTGGGCTTGGAAAGTCTTGGAAGTAGTTTGTCGCGAAAAGAATGTCAACATTAACCGCGCAATCAGCGATTTAAGTCCTAAAGATCGCGAAATTATCTTATATGGCACTGGTGGCGAAAAATACACAGTGCGTGGTCCAAACCGCTTTGGTAGAAGTGTTGCCTGGGAAGCCCAGTTTGAAGGTGTTATCGAGAACTTGGAAAACAAATACCAATCTACAGAATCGGATTTTGTACGGCACGAAATCGAAAAATATATGCGCATTGATATTTGTGAAGTATGCAACGGTTCCCGTCTAAAACCAGAAGCCCTGTCAATAACCATTGGTAAAAAATCGATTGCGGAAATTTCTAGCCAATCAATCAGTAAGTTTTACGATTGGTTGCAGAATTTTTCGACAGAAGAAAAAGGCCAAGTACTTTCTGCAAGAGAAGGCGCAGTTAGTAAACCGATTTTAAAAGAATTAAATGCTCGTGTTAAATTTTTAATAGATGTCGGTCTGGATTATCTTTCTATAGGCAGGTCCGCCAATACTCTAGCGGGAGGCGAAGCCCAAAGAATCAGACTTGCTTCTCAAATTGGATCAGGCCTCTCTGGTGTGCTTTACGTTTTAGACGAACCATCTATTGGTCTACACCCAAGAGATAACAATCGTCTTATAAATAC
>JACPYZ010000111.1 GCA_016195765.1 Candidatus Curtissbacteria bacterium
AGTCTTTTAAAATTTGTTTTTCTTCACCGTAAAAAACTTCAACCGGATTATCGTCGACTGCGTAACCTATGCAAATGATGCTGCCAAAGGCACCGTCAAAGCTTGTGACGGCTAAATATTCATCAAAGTCTTCTGTAACTTTTTTGCCATCTCTTAATTTTTTGGCATGGATTTCTTTAAGAATTGCGTGTTGTTCTTGCTGGGCTGGGATGGTTTCAATATCGAGAAAGAGGTTCATTCAGGTTATTTTACACTTTCTGCCAATAGATGTAGAATGGCCTGCCAATGAGAAAGGATCATGTTGTAAACGTTGTTGGTAGTGGAATTGCTCTGGCCGGAATGGTGGGGTTACTCGGAGCTTGCAATGACGGTGCAAGCACCGCCACAGAGAGATCTAGCCAAAGCAGCGGGGTCAGACAAGGACTTGCCGATTTAGATTTGCATTACCCGGAGCTCAGAGGTCAAACACTTAAATCTTCGCAAGCTTTGCCATTTGTGATTCCGACAGAGATTTTTAACTTCACAAATGAAAAGATAGATTTTGAAGCAATAACTGCGCTTTATAAGTTTTATGAAGCTCGGGGTTTTAAAGTTGAATTTACAAATGGTATAGAGGCAAATGGCGAAAAGTTGGAACTTGCTTACTCGCAAAGGGTTTCACAACATCGAGTTTTGGCTTTTGTGCCAGCAAACGCGAGAAGGCCTGATTGGTCTGATTTACATATCGACACAGCCAAACATTTTGCCGCAACTAGGATTCAGCATGATGGCAATACGATATCTTATGTGCAAGATGCCTCTGTTTCACAACTTGGTGAGCAATTAGAAGTGACTAGGAAAGAATTGACTGTTGGTCTTGCAGTCGAAGCGTGCCATCAAACATTGATGGGCAGACTTTTAAAAGATGACGTGTTGCTTGCGGACGCGAAACATATCTTGTTTGGGCAGGAGCTATGGTGCAATTCTTTTGGATTTGCTGTTGGTGCAAAGATTCTAGGCTTAAGTTACGCCGAATATTTTGCTATGGCTTTGCAGCAAACTGTGACTGTCGAAGGGTTAATTGATGATTACCCTTTGTTACCCATAAAAGAGGTTAGTTACGACTCGCTACCATCGTTTTCCCCGATTGTTTTGTCTTAATTTGACAATTCTCGAGCTTTGGCGTTTTATTAAGTCGTGGACCCGTCTATTGTTCTTGCCAAGTTTTGGGGAGTGACACTATTTGTTACCTGCGGTGGTTTGCTTCTTAATAAAAAACTTTACTTTGAATTTGTGAGAGCTAGCAAAATAGAAAGTATCGCTCTTATTTCTGGTCTGGTTGCCGTTCTTTCTGGAGCTTTTTTGGTTTCTATTTACAACGTCTGGTCTTTTGATTACCGCGGTCTTTTAACGCTTCTTGGCTGGCTGACGCTACTCAAGGGTGTTGCAGTTTTTATTGTGCCAAAAAGTGCTTTGTCTCTAGCGCGAAGAGTAAAGAGTAACGATTCGTTGTTTTATTCTTCAGTCGGCGTTTCTTTTCTTATTGGTCTTTATATGCTCTACATTGGTTTTTTGAGTTGATTTTATGAAAAACTTAGTTTTATACTTGCGCAGATGAACAAACAGCTGGGAATTATTATCGGCGTGATTGTAGTTATTGTTTTAGGTGCGGGTGCCTATATGGCAATGTCCAAAAAACCCTCTTCTTTGCAAAACGCAAATACAGCACAAGAAGCCCCAAAAGCTTCTGACGAATCAATGATGCAGGCTTCAATGAAAAGTTTGTTGGGCGCCGGGAAAAATGTTACCTGTACTATCAAATACACAGACAATAAAGGTGGCGGTACAATCTTTGTATCTGGCGATAAGTTCCGCGGCGATTTTGATACTACAACCAATGGAAAAGAATACAAAACTCACATGATCAATGACAACAGCTTTTACTACACCTGGATGGACGATTCTGCAAAAGGGCAAAAGTTTAGCAAAGATTATGTTTCTAAAATGAACACAACAACAAACACTCAAAATAATCCGACAGCAAACTTAGATTCTAAAGTAGACATGAAGTGTTCTGCTTGGATTGTAGATAACTCTAAGTTTGTGCCTCCAACCAACGTTACTTTCGAAGACCTTGGCGCCATGATGGATAAAATGAGCGGTGGAAGCGGTGCGCCGAAAATGGATGCTTCTGCTTGTGCCTCGATTTCCGATGCTGCTGCCAAGGCTGCTTGTGTCAGCGCAATGACCAAATAGATTTTCTAAAAATTTTATGTTCCAACTATGGGTAAGGCGTTAAATTATCATGCTCATTTTAAAAAAGTTGACCCAAAGATTTTTGGGCTTGCGCTAAAATACAAACTTGAAGAAATTGTCGATACTGGCAATTATTTCGAAAAGCTTTGCGACACGATAATTGGCCAGCAGCTTTCCGGTCGGGTTGCCGACGTTATTTTTGCACGTTTTAAAGCTCTTTTCCCCAAGGGAAAAGTAACTGCAAAAGGGGTTTTAAAACTCAAAGATTTACAAATAAGGGAAATTGGTGCTTCTAATTCTAAAGTTGCTTTTATAAAAGATTTAGCTGCAAAGGTCCAAAGCGGTGAAATTACTTTTGAGGGACTGGGTAATTTAACCAACGAAGAAATTGCCAAAATGCTTACTAGTGTTCACGGAATCGGTCCGTGGACTGTCGAGATGTTTTTAATGTTTTGTCTTGGCAGGCCAGACGTTTTTTCTACTGGCGATTTGGGTTTGCTGCGAGCAATCGAAAAACTTTACGATCTTGATTCACCATCAAAAAGCCAAATGGCAGATCTTTCTTTAATCTGGTCACCTTATCGAACTTATGCTGCCCGCCTTCTTTGGAAATCACTGGATAATAGGTAAACTACCTCTAAGTTTTTCTGTATTTTGCTCTAAAATATAACTTTTTTTTAATTGTTATTACGATTTATAGCGGCAACTATTTATTTTGTTCAAGTATTATTTCTCAAAATTTGGTATCTTATCTTTTATGGAAGAAATGTGTCCCAAGTGCGGTTCGCCGCTTTCCCCTATTACAGAAACTGCGACTGGTCGTCAACTTCAACATTGTTCTGCTGGTAGTTGGAACAAAGAAACGAAAAAGAACGAAGGCTGCGATTACGTTAAATGGATTCAAGCAGAGCCTAAAGAGTTAGACGAAAAATGCCCCAAGTGTGGTTCTCCCGTTGTTATGGTCGTTACCCGATTTGGTAAAAAAATGAAAAAGTGTTCCACAAACACCTGGAATAAAGAAACCAAAACAGCAGAAGGCTGCGACTTTGTTGAATGGATTGGCGGCACCACAGAAGAATTAGACGAAGATTGCCCAACTTGCGGTAAAAAGTTAGTTTTATATACAACGGCAAACGGCACAAAAACGCGAAGCTACCGGTTGCACATACGTCGAATGGTTAAAGCCAGGCGATACTGGTCCGAAAGCTACTTCCGAAGGCGAAGAATTTCTTCCTCCAGAATCTCAAGCACAATCTTAAGTTTGATATAATCTCGGCAGAATGAGTACCGTAGAACGCACAGGCGCAAATGGTCAAAACCCTATCAGCGATCTTGAGGGCTTAAATTTAATGAGGTTAGTGGGTGCAGGCAGAAGGCCCATTATTATCCCAAGTGCTCACGGTCTTTTTGACCGTGAATCTGGCCGACCCTTAACTTTTCTTTGTTATGTCCCACCAGAAGGTTTTCAGACGGCAGATGGTATTGGATACATTGGTATGGCAAGCGATCCCCAACCGATGGTGTTTTCCAAGCCGGACGGCGAACAGATTGTCGTTATAGAGCCACTTTTGTTAACCGCAGATGAAGGTATGACGGTGCTTATGAATGTATTTTCTGTTGGAAATGGTTTTAATTAGCGCTTATCTTTGAGGAAACGACGGTAATGGTGCTTGTCGACACTCGAGTTGTTTGATTGACTTGTCATATATTGCGTTTGCAGTTTCAAGAATTCTTCCAAGTAGATTTTTATCCGTAAACACATCTGGGTGTTCAATTAATAAGTGTCTCAAATGGAAAGATGGGATTGGGGCGTCTGGCGTACCGTAAAAATAACGGCCAACTGCTTGGCTGAATCTTTCGTCGTGACCGGGTTCCGGTTCTGGCTGTACCATTCTTTCCCGTACATGTTGGGCGATTATGGCAATTGTTGCCGGGCTCTGAATAGGTTCTGGCCTGGGCTGTCTTGTTCTGAGTCTGTGAAGCTTCAGGTGACCCATAAACTGCCTTTCTGGTTTATGGCCTTGCGGATTTATGTTTCTTTCGTTCATTTACGAACTATAGCGGCAAGTTTAGATTCTAGGTGTTTGATTATCAACTCCTGAACCGGTCGGACTTCTTCGTTTGTCGGAGTCGCGTCTGATTTTTGGTACTGCAAACGCAGTGTCACAGATTTTTTACCCTTACCGATTTTGGCGTCTTCGTAAATATCTAGTATCTCGATACTTTTGACAAGTGGTTTGCCAGCTTCTTTTACAACGCTTATGATTTCCACAACCGGAGTTTTTTCATCAAATATAGCGCTGATGTCTTCGATTACCGGTGGGAACTTGGCGATCGGATGGTAGTTTTTTACTGTAGTCGGTAGACTGTAGATGGTAGACAGGTTAAGTTCTGCAACTGTGACGCTGCCCTCGATTCCAAAATGGTTTGCAACTTTTTGATTTAATACACCGAGTCCGCCAACGGTTTTACCGTGAGAGATGACAAATGCAGAAAAGTCTTTTTCGGAAAGCGGGCTGACAATATCCATTTTTTTGAATTCTACTTCCCTACCCAAAATTTGGAAAACATTTTCAATAAGTCCCTTTACTTGGTAAAAAGATGAGTTTTGCATGGAAATTGCCAGCTTGAGATCTTGGGTTGGTAGATCGCTGCCATTTTTGGTGTAAGTTTTTGCTACCTCGAATATCTTGATGCTATTGGCTAGATTTTGGTTTTTGGCAATAACATCCGCAAGAGATGGAATTATTGATGGGCGCATGAATTGCCATTCGGAAGAAAGCGGGTTGCTAAGTTCAACCGCGTCTTGAGGTTTTGTTTCCGTTAACTTAAGCATTTCTGCAGAAATTATCGAATATGAAACAACTTCTGTTAAGCCTAGATATTTGAGGCTGTTTTTGAGAGAAATGACGCGTGTTAAATCTGTCGGTGGTTCGTTAGGTATATCTCCACTTGGCAAAGCGTTTGGCAGGTTGTGATAGCCGTACACACGGGCTATTTCTTCGATTAAGTCTTCTGGCCCCTCGATATCGTTTGCTCGCCATGTGGGAGCAATTGCGCTAATTGTCTCACCGTTTACTTTTGCAACAAAGCCCAAAAGAGTCAAGATTTTGGCACTATCTGTTAGTTTAAAATCAATGCCCATGTAGCTGTTTAAATGCTCTGCCGAAAGCCCGATTGTTTCTGCCTTTTGTCTAACTGGATAAATATCTATCAGTTCAGAGGCAATCTTGCCGCCTGCTAACTTTTTGGTTAAGAAAACTGCCCGAGAAAGGACTTGGGGAATTGCTTC
>JACPYZ010000112.1 GCA_016195765.1 Candidatus Curtissbacteria bacterium
ATCTTGCAAATCAAGATCCAGTGATGTTGTAACTTTAAGTCCGCCTTGTTCCACAAATTTTTCTCCGTAACGATCAACCAAAATATCCCGAACATAAAATACAAAATGGGGTGCACGAATGCCTTTATCGTTTCCAGAAAACTTCACGTTTGGAATATCTTTTTTTAATTGGTCTTCTTGTTCATGGGTAATATAACCATCTTCCCGCATGCGGCGTGCAACATCGTTTGCGCGCGCAACATAAGCCGTTGGGTTTGTGCCGTACGGTGAATAATAAGAAGGTCGCTGCGGAAGGCCTGCCAAAATGACGGCTTCTGACATTGTTAAATCTTTGGCTTCTTTGCTGAAGTAAACTTGGGCGGCTGACTCTATTCCCCACGAAGTACCACCATAAGGAACCTCGTTCAAGTAAATTTGCAGTATCTCGTCTTTACTGTATTTACGCTCGACTTGAATTGATAAAATAAATTCTTTAACTTTTCGAGTTAGCGTTTGTTCTGAAGAAAGCAGCGTATTTTTTACGACCTGTTGGGTAATTGTCGAACCTCCACCTTCTATATGACGAAAAACTAGAATATTTACAAAAGACCTGGCAATTCCAGCCGGGGAAAAACCACTGTGCTTATAAAAATCTTTATCCTCGATAGAAATAGTTGCTTGCTTTACATAAGGCGGCAGTTTGTCCCATTTAACAAGAGCCCGATTTTTGTCGCCGTAAATATCGTAAAGTAACTTATTATTGCGATCGTAAATCTTGGTCGAAAGCGAAGAATCTCTGGCAGTTAACTTCGTTGGAGAAGGCAAGTCTTTGGCGTAAAGTACAAACGCCAGCATCGTCAAAACAATCAGCGCCAGCAGCGAAAAAAAAGCAACAGTAGAAACTAAACCAAAACACCTTACCCAAACACGACGTTTGTTAAAACTATTTTGCTGCAAAAAGGGGTGATTATAATTTGAGCTTCCAGAAAGCTTTGAAACACGGGATTTGAATCGATGACTAGCAACACCTCTGAACTTCACTGATTAAACATTATACAAGCCATACAGGTTGTTTGCCATAAATTTTAAGCTCGTGTAATATTCATTTATGGACATTGATGAAGTATTGGCGCGTGGCGTCGACAAAGTTTACCCTAGTCGTGAAGCTTTAAAAAAGGCAATGGGAGGCAAAAAGCTTCGAATTTATCAGGGCTTCGACCCAACCGGTACCGAGCTGCATATCGGCCATATGGTTGGTTTTCGCAAGCTAGCCCAACTTCAGAAATTAGGCCATCACGTTATTTTTTTGATTGGAGACGGTACAGGCCAAGCGGGGGACCCATCGGGAAAAACTAAATCCCGCGACAAATTTTTAACCAACAAGGAACTTCGGGATAATGCCAAAAGCTACGTCGAACAAGCTGGAAAAATTGTTGATTTTGGCGGCAACAACCCTATTGAGATTCTCTACAACGGTGATTGGCTAAACAAGTTGAGCTTAGAAGACATTCTCGATATTGCTGGCCATTTTTCCCTTCAACAACTCATAGAGCGCGATCTATTCCAAGAAAGATTAAAAAATAAAGAAGAAATAAACCTACGCGAATTCTTGTATCCCTTGCTTCAAGGCTATGATTCCGTCGCCATGAATGTAGATTTAGAAGTTGGCGGTTCGGACCAAACTTTTAACATGCTCTGTGGTCGCCAGCTAGTCAAACAAATGCAAGGTCGCGAAAAGTTTGTTTTAACAACACCACTTTTGACCGATTCCCAAGGTGTCAAGATCGGCAAAACCGAAGGCAACGTGATTGCCTTAACAGATAAACCCGCCGATCTGTTTGGAAAAATCATGAGCCTTTCAGACGACGTAATTGTTAAAGGCTTGGAATATTTAACCGATGTTCCCACAACAGAAATCGAGGAAATTGAGAAGAAAATCAAAAATGGCGACAACCCTATGCAATACAAAAAGAAACTAGCAGCAGAAATCGTTGAACAGCTAAATGATAAAAAAGCAGCAGAAAACGCTCAAGATGCTTTCGAGTCGACTTTTCAAAAACGTGAAGATCCGCAAGAAGCTCAAGAAATAGCAGTCACGGACACAATCTCAATCAGCGATCTTCTAACTGCAAATTCAATTATCACAAGCACTTCTCAAGTCAAAAACTTAATCCGCGAAAAAGCAATTGAAATCAACGGAAAAGTTGTTACCAGTCCAAAAGAACCTGTCTCGGCTGGACAGTCAATAAAAGTAGGCAAGAAAACATTTATTAAAACAAAATGAACATTAAATCAATTCCGGGTAAAATCAGGCCAAGAAAACGCCACTTACGTTATATTTGGAAAGGCTTAATCATTTTAGCTGGGCTTAGCATGATCGTTGGCCAAGTCGCTTTTTATCTTCTGGGCGCCAACCGCTAACTACTTTTTATATAATCTACTGGATGCTTCCCACAACACCGATTGAAAACCTGCCTGGGGTCGGCAATTTTTATAGCAGCAGACTTAGTAAACTCGAACTAAATACAGCTCGCGATCTTGTTTACCACTTTCCATTTCGTTACGAGGATTTTTCGCAAGTTGAACAAATCCGCGATGTAGTTGATGGAGAAAAGCTCAGTATTCAAGGCGTCATTTGGCAAATAAGATCGGTTCGTACTCGCACCGGTAAATTTTTAACAAACGCAACAGTTGCTGATACTTCCGGCACAATTGAAGTCATTTGGTTTAACCAACCATATCTGACAAAAACCTTAAAAGCCGGCACGCCGATTTCCTTGTCTGGCAAGGTAAAAGTCGAAGGCTCTCGTCCCAAACTTATGTCCCCGACATGGGAAATTATTCGTTCTCCACTAACCACTGACCACTCATCACTAAATACTCTTCATACCGGTCGCCTCGTCGCCGTCTACCCGGAAACGGAAGGCATTACCAGCAAATGGTTCCGCGCCAAAATCGCTTTGGTCCTGCCTCGTTATTTGGAAAAGCTTGAAGATTATCTGCCAGAAAAAATCATAAAAGAAGAAAAGTTAATTTCTTTGCCGGATGCCCTTAAAAAAATTCACCAGCCGGATTCATTTGAAGATGTAGAAACAGCAAGAAAACGTTTGGGCTTTGATGAACTGCTGCTCATTCAACTCGTCTCTTTAAAAAGACAGTTGGAACGAAAAAAATCTCGAATCGCACCAAAGATGAAAATAGAAAAAGACAAAATAGAAAAACTAACAGCATCCCTGCCATATAAATTAACCACTGCCCAAAACCGCGCAATTGGCGAGATACTCGCAGATCTTACACGCCAGGAAGCTGCTAACAGACTTTTGGAAGGCGACGTCGGTTCCGGCAAAACAATTGTGGCGGCAACTGCTGCTTACACTTCTTTTCTAAATGGGCTAGACGCCTTGTTTGCCGCCCCAACAGAAATTCTTGCCTTCCAGCATTACAAAACCCTCAATGAAATTCTGACACCTCTCGGGGTCAAGGTAGGCATATGGACGGGCAGTAAAAAAACCGGCGGCAACATCACAGTTGGCACTCATGCACTGCTTTCAACATTCAAGCCAGAAAGACAAGTGGGTCTCGTGATTGTCGACGAGCAACACCGTTTTGGGGTTGCCCAACGAGCAAAATTATTTTTGGAAAACACTCGCGATTTCACACCCCACTTACTAACCATGACGGCAACACCGATTCCCAGAACTTTGGCCCTAACCTTATATGGGGACCTCGACTTGTCAGTTCTGGACGAAATGCCCAAAGGCCGCCAGAAAATCGCCACATTTGTCGTTCCCAATAAAAAAAGAAACGACGCTTATAAATTTATCGAAAAACAGGTAGAAGAAGGCAGACAAGCATTCATCATCACACCCTTTGTCGAGCCTTCGGAATCGATGGTGACAGTCAAAGCCGCCAAAGAAGAATTCGAAAAACTTAAAGAAAAGTTTGATAAAAAAATCAAACTTGGACTCTTGCATGGCCAACTTAAATCCAAAGAAAAAGAAGAAATCATTAACAAATTCAACGCCAACAAAATTCATATTCTAGTTTCAACACCAGTTGTTGAAGTCGGAATTGATGTACCCAATGCTAGTGTAATGATGATTGAATCGGCAGAACGCTTTGGGCTGGCTCAGCTGCATCAATTAAGAGGTCGGGTTGGCCGCGGCGAATATAAATCTTATTGCCTGCTTTTTTCCGAGAGCAATGCCGAAAATTCCATAAATCGCTTAAAAAGCATGGAAAAAGTGCATGTCGGCTTTGAACTTGCCGAAATCGACTTGAAAATGCGCGGTCCTGGCGAAGTTTTCGGATTGCGCCAATCTGGCTTTTTTAATTTTAAGATCGCCGATATTGCCGACCGTGTGCTTGTCGCAAGAGCCCAGCAGCACGCTCGGCAAATCCTGGAAAAAGATCCAGATCTTTTCACCTCGCCATTATTGAAGGAAGAACTTGACCGACTGAACCCAGAATACTCACAACCGAACTAGTGCAACAAGGGTTGACATAGTAGTCCTATAACGTTATTATCACTCAAACAGCAAGCAGCTGTTTTTTGTTAGGTCAAGTATCGACTTGATACCTGATACCTGATACCTGATACACTAAAGACATGACACCGTTACCTAAGAAAAAACATAGCAAAACTGCAACCAGAACCAGAAAGGCCGCAATTTCAATGCAAATACAACTTTACCCGCCAGAGTACTTTCAAAAGTAAAAGAGATAGACGGGCTGATTGCCAAAAACGCACCGGCTTGGCCACTTGGGCAGATTGCCCCAATTGACCTGGCTATTTTACGGTTGGCAGTTTACGAACTTGTCTATAAAACAGACAAAGAACCATACAAGGTCATTGTCGATGAAGCCGTAGAGATTGCCAAAGAATACGGAAACGAAAAATCCGGGTCTTTTGTTAACGGCGTTTTGGGTTCTATAATTAAGTCAGAAGTATAAAAAGTATTTGAGGTATTAAAGGTATCTAAGATAAAAGCAGTAGAGAAAGTCTTTTACCTTTTTTATCTTTACTACTTCCAGTACTTTTATTACCTTTATTGAAACATGGTTGATTATTTTGACGATTTAAAGAAAATTATCATTCGCCAGTTTGGGCTGGACGAAGAGACAGTGGAAATAGAAGAAGAATCTTCTCTTGAAGCTGATCTTAATTTGAGTGAACTGGATATCGAAGATTTGGTGGCTCAACTCG
>JACPYZ010000110.1 GCA_016195765.1 Candidatus Curtissbacteria bacterium
CGTTTGTTTGTTGAGAACTGTTACTTCTACTTTAAGAGGGATGTCGTAGGTTAAACCTTTTTCGACGGCTTGTTCTGGATCATGCTTTGGTTTACCAAAACTGTGTTTACCAAGAGTTAGTGTGAAATTTTTACCAGTAAAATCGTCGATAGGAGTTACTTCTTGAAGAACTTCCCCGATTCCGGTTTCCAAGAAATCGGCAAAAGAGTCTCGCTGAACTTTTACTAAGTCCAGTGTAGGCAAATTAATATTGGTAGGTTGACCCCAAATAATACGTTTGCTCACAGGTTTTTTAAATGGCAGAAGTCGCGACTTTACGCGGCAAAATTATTTTGAGGACTCCCCGAAGACTTATGGTCTTTTTAAACTATTAGTGAGGTTGGTCCAAGTAGTGCTCTTTCAAAACAACAAAGACAAGAAGGTACTAAAATACCTCCTTGTGAAGGGTGTCTGGATCAATTTATAACATTTGAAAGTAAGTATGTCAATACTTTCTGTTTTATAAGTATTTCTGAATGTTGGCGTTGTGTTCCTCACCAGTTTTAGCGTAGTGGATTTTACCTTTGGCATCGTGAAGGTAATAAAGATAGGGAGTATCCGAAGGCTGGGCTGCTGCGGTGATGGAATCTAGACCCGGGCTACAAATTGGTCCAGGTGGTAAACCTTGGTGCAAATAAGTGTTGTATGGTGATTTTACTGTTGAGTATTCTTCTTGAGTTACTTGCGGCCACCAAGTTTTGTTACCAGCGTTATAACCTTTGGCGTATTGAACGGTTGCATCTACTTGCAAGGGAATGCCTGCTTTGATGCGGTTTAACATAATGCCCGCAATTACCGGCCTTTCTTCATTGGTCTTTGCCTCGCGTTCAATAAGTGACGCCAAGATTAAGACCTGATATGAAGTGAGATTATTCTTAAGACCTTTTCCTAGCAAACTTTTGGAGACTTTGCTTTCGAAAGTATTTTGCAGCTTGGTGGCAATTGCTTCTGCTGAAGCTTCTTTAGGAATCAGATAAGTATCTGGAAACATGTAACCTTCTTTACCTACTTTTATATATTCATCTTTTTTGAATTGATAATTACCATTGGCAGAGTCGTTAAGTTTTTCTTCTATAACTTGCGCCTGCTGTTCTAACCTCTCGCCTTCTGGAAAAGTAATCCAAATGTCAAGAGCACCATGAACGAGTTCTTGGGCTAAGGCTCTTGCCGATTTATTAGCGGCGAGTCTGTAATCTCCTGCCTGAATTTTTGTGGTGATGCCCATTTGGGCAACAAGCAGACGGAACGCCAGAGCATTTTTGATTAAACCTTCGCTTTGAAGATTATTTGCAATTTGAATTAAAGGTTGACCAGGTTTTACAACAAAACGTTTTGGCTCTTCGCTTTTGCTTGGTGCTGTTAACTGGGAGTTGTAATAAAAAACTAAAGCAACAGGAACACAGATAATTAGAATGAAGAGTGCGAAGATTAATTTCAATTTAAGTGATAGTTTTTTCACTTTGCTTCTGTAAACGAGGCCCTTCTAAATTTACCAGTTCGCTTTTCAAAAATATAGACTCTTTTACATTTACAAACTACTTTTTGGGTATTGTCGTTTCTTTCGAACTTACGACCAAGAGCTAAATTGCGGCCGCAACCTGCACACTTCCCTTGTAAAATAATCCAGGCTTGCACTGGGGCGATAATTCTCTTGATCATTTAAGGTCTGTTGTCGAGGTAGCTTTGGAGAATTAGTGAAGCGGCAACTTCGTGTTCTTTGGCAGCCCTCTTGAACTTTGGTACTTGAAGTTTAATCAATGTCTCCCTTGCCTGTAAAGACGTTAAAGTTTCGTCCCACATAATTATTTTGAGGTCAGGGATTAGTACTTGGAGGTTAGTGGCGAAAGTTTCGAACATAGTTTTTATCTTGCCTTCCACAAAACCAAGGACGACTGTGTCTACTTTTTCTTCTGTTATTATCTTGCCGATTTTAACAAGCGCTTCCTGGTGATTTTTGTGGGTAATCGTTTGAAGAGGAGTAGCAATGGAGCTATCAGAAACCGCAAGGCCAGTTGTTTTTTCACCAAGGTCGATACCTAAATACATGGGTAAATGTTAAAGACAATTGATTTATAAATCAATTCTTCAGTCGAGAACTTATTGCAAATGGTTTATTGTGGAAGATTTTGTTGCACTTCTATCAATCCGCGCATTCTGTTTTGCGCAAAGCTTCTGAACCATCCTGATATTCCAGGCTCTTCTGATGTCGTTCTCCAAAATTCCACAGAGCTGGCAACACCTGCTTCAAACACGGCTGCTTTTAGATGTTCTTTTCCGAATCCTTGCAAGGCAAGAGACGCGCCGACAATTGTCATATAGTCTGTGAGCCCTGATGTTGCTGAGGCGACAAGCGCTCCATTTACACCCTGCCTTCCAGCGTCTGCTAGCGCTTTTTGTGAAGAAACAATATAGGCAGTTAGCAACTCTACAATTTCTTCGTCCGAAAGCCCCCCTTTTTCAACCTGAGATTTTATGGTTGCAAGGGAGATCGAGATGGAATCATTTCCTGATCTTTCCATTGTCGACGGATTTTAGCACTTTTTTATTTTTGAAGCGTTAGATGGAAATTTTCTGCCAAATATTTTTTGCCGAGTTTAAAAGCGGTTTTTTCGACTTTTTTGATTTCTAGGATTTTAAAATCTTTGTAAAAATCTTTTAGTTCTATTTCCTCGTAATCTTTTTGAAATTTGCCATTTGGCCAGATAACGCTATTTTTTTCTTTGCCCGGAGTTTCTTTTAACAACCGCCTTTCCCACTGGTCTTCTGTTGAAACTACCGCAACAAACGCCAACCCACCAGGTTTTAAAGTGCGAAACATTTCTCGGCGATAAATTTCTCGACCATTTTTAGTTTCGATATCAATTGATGAAAAACAATCTAAGGCATAGTCAAAAAAGTTTTCTTTAAAGGGCCATTTGGAATCGATGCTGCAGTTAAAAGTTTTTACTTTTAC
>JACPYZ010000113.1 GCA_016195765.1 Candidatus Curtissbacteria bacterium
AACCCATTGTAAGCGCAGAAAGATATGGAGCAATTCTTGCCATTTTATGCTCTTTTGCATCTTCAAGTACTTCTCGAGTTAGATAATAGACGAAAATAACAGAGAGTAGTCCGTAAATCAGCGCCGGCAAGCGAACAGAAAGGTCTGTTGGTCCGGCAATTAGTTGCACCAGTGCGACAGAATAAATATAAACAGGCAGTTTATATTCACCAAAAGCAGCAAAAAATAACGGAAACTTTTTTCCGTATTCATCTTTCCCCGTCGAAACTATAGAAAAAGCGTTATACCCGATGGAAGTCTCATCAATATATAGTCCAAAGGGAACAGTTGAAAGCTTAAAGGATCTAAAAAAGAAGGTTGCAATAAAAATAGTAGGCAAAAACAAAAACGAAATATGCTTCACTACAATTTATAAACTTTATACTTAGTATTCTCGTAGATTTTTTTAATATTGTTGTTTGATCCGAAACCATCATTTTTGCTCACGACAATATAAGAAATTGCGACATCCACATTGGAAATGTTACTAAAGTTACCCTTTAAAAACTCATTATTTAGAATTTCCCTCTGTGAATAATCTATGCCGTGAACCCAAAGGTGTCCTGGATAACCCAGGTAAAGCATCCGTCTCCCGAGCGATGGTATGGGGTTGTTTGGTGTTGGATCAGAAACAAAAACTTCCGAATCTTTTGTATTGGTTTTAAGCCAATCGCCTAAAGCAATATCATCCCGATCGTAAATTACAAACTCGCCCCTTGTTTGATGAGTAAGCGAAAGTACCCCGGGTAGAGCAAATGTCGCAACGATGCAAATAGTCAAAAAAACACCCATTTGCCCATATCGTTGCAATTTTCCAAGAGTCACTGCGCATAATATAGAAAAAAACACAAAAGACCAACTTAAAAGTTTTATATTGTCCCAGGCCCAAGGTTGAAAGATTATTACATTTGCCAAAATAAAAATTACAAATGCTGGTAGCAAAAAAAGTTTCTTCGAGATATTAATAAATAACATACCAACTGCCGCAAGTGGAACCACAAGCAGGGAATTACGTAACCAGAAAATGATTATGTTTTGCCCAGCATTTTGCCAACCGGAAGCAATACTAATAAATTTTTGCGTTGAATGGTTAGTAAAAAAATAACCACAAAAATGGGAGAGATAATAAAAATGCCAATCCAAACATTAAAAATAGATGAAAGAGCGTCTTTTTAGATGCTTCCTTATAATATAGCCAAGTGCCGACAACTAAACTGAATATAGAATAGTAAATAAAGGTATGAGTGTGCCAAAAGGGGAGTGCACCTAAAATTATACCGTTGATTGCTAAATATTTTAAAGATTTATGAGTTGTGTATTCCCAAAAGTTAAGAAAAAACAAAAGTCCTAATACTAGTCCTGGTAAAAAACTGCGTTCGGGCAATATTAACCCTGTCAAAATATTGTGAAGTTGCAAGTGCAAATCTGGGTTATTGGTGACGTCTGTGTTAAGCACACCCCAAAAATCATTAAGCCTAGAAAGCCAACTGCCTAAAAAGATAAAACCGCCAATACCCCAACCCAAAAGCAGAATAATCAAAGAAACAATGAAGCCTTTTTTGTTTGTAAATTTTAAGCATGTCTCGTAAAAAAGCACTAGAAATGCAAGCAAGAAAAGTATTTGTGGTAAGGCAAAAGCTAAGTTGAAATCAAGGCCATTTGTAAGCAGCGAAGACGAAAATAGGTCGTTGGCAAACGGATAAACCAAAATTTTCCCAGCATATAGTGGGTTCTGTGGCGGAAATTCCCCCGCTTGTAATCTCGAAGTATAGGCAGCATGGAGTGCCGTATCGCCGTACATGCCGCCACCTCCAGTAAAAAACATTCCATTATGAAACGAAAGCGTTTGCACAAGCCAAATCCAGCCTAAAAGCGCAGTCACAATAGCAATCACTATGTAAGGTAAAAAATCGGATTTCCCTATAGGTAAACGGCTTCGTTGTTTCCATAAAACGACGACCGAGATGATAAATAACATAATTGTTGCTATCGCGATCGAAATGAAATTTGCTCCAACAACAAAAGACAAAAACAAAAAAATTTGGGTAAATAACAAAATACCGAGTGCAGGCCCCAGTAGAATTTTGGAAAAACCGTGCAGACTTTTGGGCAGCAAATAAATAAGACCAAACCCAAAGCATACAATCACCAAAAGAAGTAGCATATTATTAGTATATCAAGGATAAATGATCAGTATTATTTTCTTTTCTATTAGTTTGATAATAGGCCTTGCCATCCTTAAATTTGTAAAAGCGGTGATTCCTCTCCATGCTCAACTTTCTATTGGTGTTGTGCTTGGTACTGTCTTATCTCTAATCGGAATCTTTTTTATCTCGTGGGTCTTAAAATTTAATGTGTCCTCAACAATATTTTTTGAACTACCTGCCTTATTAATATCAGGGGCGTATCTTTTTAAAGACTACAGCAAAAGGGCAGTAATTGAAGATTTTAAATTCAAATTCGACAAAGTAGCCTTTTTAGCTTTCGCCGTAATTTTTGTAATAATTACACATCTCTTTATCAAATCAATATACGTTGAACCAACCGCAATTGTAGCTGGCAACAGATTGGTTTGGACAGATTGGCCAATTCATTTTGCAATGATTGCATCTTTTGCGCAGGGGGGTAATATTCCCCCCCACAACCCACAGTACGCAGGCCAGATACTAACTTATCCGTTTTTTTCTGATTTTCTTTCAGCGGTCCTACAGTCTTCCGGCGAAACCTTGAAAAATTCTCTAGTTATTCCAGGAATCGTCCTAACTACAACTTTCGTTTCAATTCTTTTCTATGTTGGCAAGTTAATTACTCATAGCAGGAGAACAGCAATTGTTGGAATTATTATTGGCCTTTTTTGGGGTGGGATTGGCTTCATTTACTTTCTAAACGATCTTCTATCTTCTCCAAATTTTACCAACACACTTTTAAATCCACCACACGAATATACCTTCTATCAAGAAATGAATTTATGGTTTTTCTCCTTTCTCTATTCAGAAGTTTTGCCTCAAAGATCATTTTTATTAGGTTTGCCATTATTTTTTGCTTCGCTTTCATTTTTGATAATTGCCCTTATCAAAGAGGAGAAGAAAATCTTGGTTCTTTCTGCATTAATTTTGGGAATCATGCCATTTTTTCATATGCATGCTTTTTTAAGCCTTGTTTTATTTAACGTGGTATTTATTCCTCTTACGTTGTTAACGACTATCAAATATGAGGGAATAAAAGAAGCAAGAAGACAACTCAAAGAGTTGGCAATATACTTCATTTTGCCCTCAGCAGTACTTGCGATTCCGCAACTTTCGATATTTTATTTCTTGGGTCTTGACCAAACTATTAGTTTCCATTTCGGGTGGATGAAGGGCCAAGAAAATTTCTTTTTGTTTTGGTTTAAAAATACGGGGTTGTTTTGGCCACTTTTACTCTTTGCACTTTTTAAGAGTAAATTAAGCCATTTACAATTTAATGTAGCAATTTCAGCAATTTTTCTTTTTATCATCACAAATATTTTTTCGTTTGCAAAATGGCCCTACGATAACTTAAAAATGATGACTTTTTGGTATCTAATCTGTGCTTTTATCGTGGCAAAACTTTTAGTTAGTATTTATAAGATTAAAATTTTTGGAAAAGTACTTGCAATTGTCTTACTAACCTCACTTGTTCTTAGTGGCACAATAGAAATTTTTAAGGTATTAAATAATCAAAATCAAAAGATTCAAATGTGGTCGTCGCAAGACATAGAAATATCAAGATCAATAATTAACAACACACTTCCAGGTGAAACGATACTTGCGGCAGCTCAACACGATCATCCAGCAAGTACTCTTGCCGGCCGGCCTGTAATCATCGGTTATCCAGGCAACGCCTGGTCCTGGGGTCTTGCTGATTGGTCTCAAAGAGAAGCGGATGTGCATACTCTATTAAAAGGAGACCCGTATCTCGCGCCGGCCTTAATAGACAAATATAAAGTAAAATACGTTATTATTTCACAAAGAGAAAAGAGCTTTGAACCAAACTTAAATGAAAATTTCTTCTCGGAAAAAGGCAATCTCATCGCAACGGGTGAAAGCTACAAACTATATAAGCTTAAATAAACCCACCTTAATCATCTATGGACCCACAGCCAGTGGCAAAACGGCGCTTGCAATCCGGCTTGCAAAAAAAATAAACGGCGAACTCATTTCCAGCGATTCAAGGCAAATATATAAAAAACTGGATATCGGCACTGGAAAAGTCTCGCTGGAAGATAAACCTAAAAAAGAGAACGAATTCTGGGAAGTAGATGGGGTAAAAATTTATGGTTTTGACCAAATAGAGCCGGGAAAAGATTTTAGTGCAGCTAAGTATTTAAAATATGCAGACAAGCAAATAAAAAGAATCAAAAGTGAAAATAAAATCCCAATTATCGTTGGCGGAACAGGGTTTTATATAAAAGCGCAGATAGAAGGCATAGAAACAATCGGCATCAAGAGCAACAAAAAATTGAGAA
>JACPYZ010000114.1 GCA_016195765.1 Candidatus Curtissbacteria bacterium
TATTGGTTGTCGAAGACAATGAGAGCATACGTGAGTATCTGGAAAACTTTCTTTCGGACCACGGTTATTTGGTAGAAAGCGTTGGTGATGGTGCAAGTGCGCTTAGACATTTTGAAAAATCAACGCCAGACTTGGTAATTCTGGATTTGGGCCTTCCCAATATAAGCGGTGAATCTGTTTGTCGAGAAATTAAAAAAAATAGCCCTAGCACCCCAGTCATTATTTTAACCGCAAAAAATAAGAGTCCCGATATTATCGAGGGGTTTAATTTGGGTGCAGATGATTACATTTCTAAGCCTTTTGTTGGTGATGAACTCTTGGCAAGAGTCAAGGTGAGGCTTAAGGATACTATTGATCAGGAAGCGAGTCTTAAGGTGGGAGAACTAGAACTTGATCGGAAGAATTTTGTGGCAAATCGTGATGGTCTGACAATTAAGCTAACACCCAAAGAATTTCAACTTTTGGAATACTTAATGGTTAATAAGGGCAGAATTATCCCGAGAGAGATGATTCTAAACCGTGTATGGTTGTATTCACCTGATATTGAATCCCGTGCTGTTGACGTGTACGTGGGCTATTTGCGCAAGAAAATAGATGGTGGTTTTAAAAAGAAAATGATCCAGACCTTGAGGGGTTTTGGATACGCGATAAGAGACTAGTTTCCGATTTTTTAAATTTACTGTTTAAGGTCCCCTGTTTTTCACTTTCTTATTCGGTTGGTGCTGTAATTACTGTATATATCGAATTTAAAATGCTGTGCTTGTAGGCGCGTTTCAAAAAGCTGTCTTTCATGCTAAACCCTCCCTCCTTTTAAGATAAAAAGATCTTCATGTAGTAAATAAGAACAAAGTGCGTGATGTTCTAGCTTTTTTTGAAAGTGTTCTTGGAGTACCAAGAATCTCTTATAATCACCCTTGCTAGCATGCCTTGATATTTTTCTCCTTGTGTCTTTCATAAGCGGTGTTTTATTAGTGAAATCTTGTGTGTACATGGTCGTCTATGATTCTGTCCTCTACAGGAGTTGCGAAAGTATCAATTAACGCAGCAAGCTCGCGCCACTTACGTTGTAAATAAACGAAACGAATGGTGTTGCAGTGTTGGCTGCAAACAATTTTAAAATAACACGCGCAAGTATGAAGAAGGAAATTGCCCCCATGAATAAGTTCAAGATGTCGGTGATGAGTACGTAGATGCTTGTTCTCATGACGGTATCTTAAACAATAAGCGTTAAAATAGAAGGCAAATTCTGTGAGAGAGTTGTAAGAAATATTCTTTACAAGGAAGACGGGGCAATCTTGATTATTTTGTCATCTCCGGAGTTTGGCTTTCCGCGGCCATCCTGATTGCTGGTTGTTAGGTAAATATAACCGTCGGGACCAATTGTTAATTCGCGGAGACGACCGTATTTGTATTTAATAGACTCATTTATTTGAGAAGTGTTTTTTGCATCAAAGGAAAATATGGCTTGCCCGCGCAACCCTGCAAAGTAAATTTTTCCATTTTGCGCAATTAAATCTGTGGGAGCCCAGGTTATGCTTGTACCACTGGTTATAACTGGTGATGTGATTCCCTCTTGTTGTTGATCCCCTATTACATTGGGCCAACCATAATTTTGCCCAGGTTTGATGATGTTTATTTCGTCTGTTGCGGTGTTGCCATGTTCAGTTTCCCAGAGAGTGCCCTCTTTATCCCAAGTCAAACCTTCGGGATTTCTATGACCATAAGAGTAAACTAGGTTATTGAATGGATTTCCAGGTGCTGCTTCCCCGCCATCTGTCATTCTTAAGATTTTGCCGTTAAGGGAATTTTTATCTTGGGCAAATTGGGTTTGTTGGGCGTCACCAGTTGTTGCGTAAAGATAACCATCAGGGCCGAATTTGATCCGACCACCATGATGGAAACCTGAAGCTGTAATGTTATCCAAAATTATCTTATCTTCTGTTAGCGTTTGATTTGCGTATTTATAGCGGACGATTTTCTCTTTTGGACCCGTGTGTGTATACATTAAATAAATGTAGTTATTTTTTTTAAAATCGGGATGAAGAGTTATTCCCATCAGACCACCTTCTCCTGTTGCTACAATATCTGAAGGGCTGAAAATTGTTTTTACGTTTCCACTTTTATCTATTTCGTCGACTTTTCCAATGCGTTCTGTAACGAGCAAATTACTATTTGGCAGAAATGCTATTGCCCAAGGCACTTGTAGGTTTTGGGCTACGATTTGAGGTTCTCTATTGGACGAATCTAATGGACTTTGAGGTGCACTGTTTATTTGCGCTTCTTGTTTTGGAGTTTTATAAACAAGAAAAAAAACTGCAATTATTAAAATAAGCACGACTGACGCAAGTTTTCTCACCTAGCTATTTTAACATTAAGGGTTTTCTTCCTGTTGCGAATAATCTAATAATAGAGAAAGTGAGAAAAGTTTGGCTATTTATAGTTGCTATATTTTTGCTGGTTTCACTTTACGTCGGTGTAAGTTTCTATGTTGCTGGTCGCACTACTTCTCCATTTCGGAAGTTTACGAAAACTTCACCTGCTGTGGTTTCTAATATGAATGAAGAAGTTAGTTTTAAAGCATCAGATGGTGTACCGATAAGGGGCTGGTTTTTTAAGGGTGCTGGGAACGATGTGGTTATTAGAGTCTCGGGTATTACACAAGACAGAACGGATGGTGGATATTTAGGACTCTTGATCGCTAAAGATTTATTGGCTCAAGGTTATAGTGTCTTGGTTTATGATAATCGGGCGCATGGAGAATCTGGTGGAGATCATGTGCATTTTGGTCAGGACGAAGGTAACGATGTTTTGGGAGCTGTGGCCTTTTTGAAAGGCAAAGGATACAAACCAGCCCAGATTGGAATTATGGCCGATTCTATGGGCTCCAACGCCACATTAATGGTAATTGAAAAGCTCAACGATGTCGGACCAATCATTTTAGATTCTGCAGCCGCGCGAGTCGAGCCGGTTTTTGCTGAAATTGTGACCAAAGAAAATGGCATCCCTTCAATATTTTTACCGGGGGTTGAGTTTGTAAATAAAGTTTTTTATGGTGTTGATGTTAAGAAAATAAACCCTATTGAAAAACTAGCGCTTGTTCCAGAGCGGAAATTTTTATTTTTACATGCCAGCGGTGACAAAACGATAGCTGCAGAAAATTCTAAAATGTTACTTAAAAAATCAAATAAGGCTAGTCGGCTAGTTATTTTTAATAGTCCTGACCATATTGCAACATATAGAACAGACCCGGGGCTTTACAATAAGGAAGTTTTTGAGTTTTTGAAAGAAGGATTTTTAGAAAATTAACTAAGCCCACGAGCTTGTCTTCTGGCTTCCATTTCGTCAAGAATCTTCTTACGGATTCTGATGTTTTGAGGTGTGACTTCTACAAGTTCTGTATCGTCAATATACTCTAGGGCATCTTCTAAAGACATAGTGTGCGGTGCGTTTAAGTGAGCGCCAACATCTTCACCTTTACTTCGCATGTTGGTTAAATTCTTTTCCTTGCAAACATTGATTCTGATGTCTTCTGCTCTGGGGTTTTCCCCAATTACCTGGCCTTTATAAACAGGAATGCCTGCTGCAAGGAAGAGTACTCCCCTTTCTTGGGCTGCAACAAGTCCATAAGTTTTTGTTGTTCCGGCTTCATGAACTACAAGAGAACCATGTTCTCTTGCGTGTGTATAACCTGGGTCTTTTTGGTAGTCTAGAAAGCTTGTGTTGATTAGTCCTAAGCCTTTTGTGTCTGTAGTAAATTCTGATCTATATCCGAAAAGATCTCGACTGCTGATTACAAATTCAAAGTAAGAAATGCCATTTTCTGTTTTAGTGTCAACGAGCTGCCCGTGACGAGTGCCCATTTTTTGCATGACTGAACCTGAGTATTGTTCTGGGCATTCCATGAATACTCTTTCAAATGGAATCATTTTCACTCCGTCTACTACTTTTTCGATTACCTGAGGGCGAGAGACTTGAAACTCATAGCCTTCGCGACGAAGACGTTCAATAAGGATTGCGAGATGAAGCTCACCACGCCCCGAGACAATCCAGTCACCATTTGTGCCGTCCTCAACTCGCAGGGCAACATCAGTTTCAGGTTCTTTAAAAAGCCTTGCTCTTATTTGACTTGAGGTTTTGAATTGTCCTTCTTTACCACCAAAGGGAGAGCTGTTGACAGCAAATGTCATACGAATTGTTGGCTCTTCAATATCAATTAAGGCAAGCGCTTGTGGATTTGTAGGGTCTGCGATTGTTTCGCCGATTGTGATATCTGGAATTCCTGCAATGGCGCAGACATCTCCTGCCGTGACTTCTGATGCTTCTATTCTACCTAAGCCTGAAAAGGTCATCAAAGATGTTAGATGAAACTTTTTTTGCGTTCCATCTCTGGCGATATGAGTTACATCTTGTCCTGCTTTTAGCGAACCATTATAAAGGCGGCCAGTTGCGATTCTGCCTTTGTGAGAGTCAGCAGACAATGTGGTAATTAGCATTTGTAGCGGTTTATCTGGACTACCTGATGGAGGTGGAACGACCCTAATGATTTCATCAAAGATTGTTGAGATATCTTGCATCTTTGAAAGATCTGCGTCCATGCCAGCTTTTCCTAATTTGGATGATGCGTAAATTGTTTCAAAATAAGCATTGTCTTCGTCTGCACCGAGTTCTACAAAAAGATCAAATATTTTGCCTTCCACATATTCTGGTCTCGCATCTGGTTTGTCGATTTTGTTTATGACAACAATTATCTTGTGGCCCATTTCGAGTGCGTGTTTTAAAACAAATCGGGTTTGCGGCATTGGACCTTCTTTGGCATCGACTAACAAAAGACAGCCATCGGCCATTTTTAAGACTCTTTCTACTTCCCCACCAAAGTCAGCGTGTCCTGGTGTGTCAATGATATTTATTTTTGTGTCCTTCCAGATAACACTGGCGTTTTTGGAAAAAATAGTTATACCACGTTCTTTTTCGAGCTCGTTACTATCCATAATAAGGTCATGACCCATGTTTTCTTTCTCAAGATGAGTTTGTGACTGGCGCAGAAGAGCATCAACAAGAGTTGTCTTGCCATGGTCGACGTGGGCGATAATTGCGACATTTCTAATATTGTTCATCTTCTAAAAAAACCGCGCAAAGCGCGGCCTATGGGACATAGTATAACACAAGAAGCTAGTTACTTTTTGTAATATTGTCTGTCTCTAGGATTTTAAAATCTATTCCATCGCTTTCCAACTTTACATAGGCACCATTGCCAATGGAACTTGCGGTATGTTGGAAATCGGAATAGGTGCCGAAGCCTAGGCGAATAAGCAAGAGACGCATTACTGTGCCGTGGGTTACCATCAGAACTGTTTTTCCCCGGTAAGCTAGAGAAATTTCTCGCAAATGTGTAATGATTCTACCCACTGCAGCTTCATCTGTTTCGATCGAAGGAAATTTAAATGACCATTTTTGTTCGTCGGCTAGAGCTTCGTATTGTTCAAGATGTTGTTTGAGTTCTGTTTCATAAATATTTATCGGTTTGCCTTCATGTGCACCGTAGCTTTTTTCCCTTAAAAGTTCGGTGGTTTCGACCGTTAGTTCTTTTTCCAAAGAGATTATCTCGGCTGTCCTTTTTGCTCTTGCGGCATCAGAAGAGAAAACGGCATCGAAATGAATGTTTTTTAATCTTTTACCAAGATCTGTTGCTTGCTGTATCCCCAGTTTTGTGA
>JACPYZ010000115.1 GCA_016195765.1 Candidatus Curtissbacteria bacterium
GGCACTTAAAATTTCCGCAATTCCACCCTTCACTTCTCTTTTGGAAAGTACAATCGCCGCTAAATGTAAATATTGAACATGGCCGCCACAAAGCTGCCAAAGCTCTTCTTCCAGTTTCTTGTCTAATTTTAGTTGGTAACGGCTAGAAAAAGAGTTAAAAATAATTTCAAAATCTCGTTTATTTTCTGGTTTTACATACATTCGGTGAGTAAATTCCGAAAGCATCTTTCTTTCAAAAACCGCAGGCGCAATTTCGGAAAGATCGCGAAAGCTCGTAAACACCAAAGCTAGCTTTTGGCCGGTTGCGTCGTGCAAACCAACTAAGTTTGCGAAAAACTGCTTGTTAACAACTTCGCCAAGCCTGTCGAATCTAAGCAAAAACAACGTTGGGAAAATCCCACCCTTAACCAGGGTAATTAATGATTTACGCAGCGCCTCTACCGTTAAAAACAAATCCTGAGACTGAATTGCATCCAAAAATAAAGCCGAGACTTCTTTTTTTAAACTTTCGTCGAATCTGGCTGCGTTTACATCATCAACGAGCCTTTTAAAAGTCAGGATCCAAAATGGAAATATCTCGATTTCCACCAGGTCGTTCAAATCAACAGTCACAAACAAGTGATATTCTTTTTCGTCTATGTGCTTTTCGACAATTCCCTTTTTGTAAAGAAAATATCTTAAAAAATTGGAAATTCCCACCCGCTTCATTCCCACAAGCTCGATGGAATGGCGCAACTTTAAATGCCTCCCTAAAGCGGCTGCGTCTTCATCTCTAAAGTTCAAAGGGAAATTTACCTCGCTCGAAGTTGAATCCATATTAAAAAATCTGCCCGAGACCGAACAGGTTGGCTATATGATACTTTCAAAAAAATCCTTTAGCAAATTTTGTCAGTGTCAGTTTGCTGTCCAAAAGAAATCGTTATTCAGTCAAGCGAACCTCTTACAATGCTCTTAAGCTTAGAGAATGTCACTTCCCCCAGACCGAGGCGGACCAATCGGCTTACAACCAGGATTAGTTGTTCCCGCCGGTGAACTTCGCGAGTTTCAACCTCCAGGAGAAAACGTTCCAAAAATATTTGGCAATATTGTCAGCAATACCTCAGCGGAAGCTTATCGAAACATGATAAGGCTTATTGGTCCGCACCCAATACTCGAAGATCTGCCAGAAGAAATCTATAAACCTCGAGCCAAAGAAATAGACAATGCTGCCAACGCCACCTTCGACCTGGGCTTAGTAGGTTCCGGACTTACCGTACACATCGTGGGCGACGAAGCTCAGAAGGACATTGACAAGGGCCATGACGGTATCGAAGCCTCTTTTGGTAGGCATGGCAATGGCGCCAAACACGTCTGGGTTGTAAGAGACGTAGTCGAGGGCACAAAATTAGTCGCCCACAATCGTCCCAATGCAATGTCAATCGCGGCCGTCTCGACAGTAGGCGGATTAATGGAAACGCCGATCCGACCCGACGATGGCAAAAGAGTTGGCTACATGCGCAAAATATTCGTCCCCAAAGGGGTTGATCCAAATTCAATTTCCCTAGACCAACCGCCGGAAGAAAATATCAAAGCAGTTGCCCGCGCTTTTGGCATAAATCCCCGAGACATACACTTGGTAACAATGGAACGAAAGTGCAATCAGGCAATTATTCGCGCTGCCGAAGCCTTGGGGGCAGACGTTACCAAAATTGATGTCGGAGATTTAGCCTGGTGTATGAGAGCTAGCCTTTGGACACCCCAATCTGCAGAAAAACTAATTATTTACATGGGTCGCGGGGGCTGGGAAGAAGGCGAAATTGCCCATGTCGTAGCCAAGCTTGTTGGGGCACCCGCTCAAGGCCGCATCATTTACGAAAAAGCCGATATCGAAATAAAAGACGAAACATCAATCTTTACTGCAAGAGAAGCAGTGCCAGGAGCAGCCGAGGAAACATTCGTTGTTTTCTCTCCAATTACTCCAAATGAACATTTTGGTGTTGGCGGCGTCACACAAATTGCCGAAAATACTTATCGCGTAAATAGGGTTCTTATTGGCAACCAAGGAATATACGTTGCTCACCAGGACCAGAGGCTTGTAGCCGCTTAATAAAAAATTCAGTCCGATAAATCAATAGTGGCAGAAGGTTCAAAGTTACTAAAAACTCTTTGCACGTCCTCGTGTTCTTCGAGCCTCTCAATAGTATTGATAACTCTTTGCGCCAAATCGTGATCGGCAACTTCCGTAAATGTGGTCGGTTTTTTAATAAGCTCGGCTGATTGCACAAGCAAACCTTTTGCCTCTATCACCCTTTTAACTGATTCCAGCTCTGTCGGTTTGGTGTAGATTTCTGCCGAATCCTCAACGTCCTCTACATCTTCGGCGCCAGCTTCGACTCCAATTTCAAAAATTTCATCAAAAGTTTTACCAGCTTTTTCAACTACAATCAGTCCACAATCCTTAAACATCCAAGAAACAGCTCCTTGTGCGGCAAAAGTGCCACCAATTTTTTCGAGCATGCTTTTGATTTCTGGGGTCGTTCTGTTTTTGTTATCAGTCGCCGCTTCTATAATTATGGCCACTTTTCCCGGAGCGTAACCTTCGTAGCTAACCATCTCGATTGCGGCTTCCCCGCCTTTTCCAAGCCCGCGATCAATGGCCCTTTGAATATTTTCCTTGGGCATATTAACGGTTCTTGCTTGGTCGGCAACAAGTCTCAACTTAAAATTGCTGACGGGATCCCCGCCACCACCTTCGCGCACCGCAATTGTTATTGCCTTGGCAATCTTTGTAAAAGTTGCACCGCGTTTAACATCGGCAACGCCTTTTTGTCTTTTAATTTGACTCCATTTGGAGTGTCCACTCATAGTGCAAAATTATATAACATCAGAAACATTGATAACATATGCATTTGACCCTTGACACACTCGTCCCATTTATTCTAATTTGATTTACATGCAATCAACTTCTGCGCCCTGGCAGGATGTCCAAGATCTCCAGATCCTCGCCCAGCTCGCAGCCCAAGCAGCTCTTAGTTCGGACTGGCAAGAAGCAATCCTCATTAACAAGAAGATCTTAGGTGTAAACGAGAACGATGTCGAGGCACTCAACCGCACCGCTCGCGCCCATGTATGTCTGGGCGAACTGGAAAAAGCCCAGAAAATTTACAAAAAAGTTTTAGAACTCGACCCTTACAACATCATTGCAAACAAGAATATGGAAAAAATTAGCAAAAGCAGCGGCAATGGACACAAGAGTATTGTTTTTAACTACAATCTTTCTAATCTATTTTTAAGTGAACCAGGCAAAACAAAAGTTTTGAATTTAATTAATCTCGCCCCGCCAAATGTTCTTGCTCTTTTAAACTACGGCGAGCAAGTCAGCTTAAACGTCAAAACCCATGCTGTTTCAATTACAAGCACAGACGGCGTTTATCTTGGTGCGTTACCCGATGATATTGCCCATAAACTAATCACTTTTATAACCGGGGGCAATAAATACGAAGCTTTTGTTAAATCTGTTTCGCCAAAAAGCCTAACTATTTTTGTAAGAGAAATTGAAAGATCGGAAAAATTCACAAATCAACCCTCTTTTCAAACCAACCCGATTACCTTCTTTGAATCGGAAGAGTAACTAATTCTTATTTGCTAAATCTTTCAGAGAAACAGAGGCACCCAAATCGCTGTTTGGCCTTTTTGGATGTAAAAGAACATTTTCAGAAGCAGAACTATCCAGGCCCGGTTCTGTCACTGGCGAAGGCGTAGTATTTTCTTCCTCTGCAACCTCCCAAGGGAAAGGTTCAAGTTTGGGTTCAGCTTGAGCAGGAAGTGGTTCTATTTTTTTATCAGCAATAGGCGTGATTGGTTCTGCCACCTTTACAGTTTCAATAGGTGGTGTAATAACAACTGGTTCCACAGCTTTAGGGCTAACTTGAGGCTCAACCGGAGACTCTGGAGCTTTTTGCTTTTCGTGATCAAACTGTTCATTTAGTTTTTTTTGCTCACGAACCAAAGAAAACAGTGCAATTACAAAAGAAGCTATTAAAATAACAATTGCCGCAACTACAAACATTTAAAAAAATTTTTTCGCAAAGTCAGAACCCAAAATTATCGTTATTTTCGTATCCTGATCGTTTTGAACCTGAACTATATCACAGCCAAAAATCTTTGCCAAATCGCGACTCTCCTGGTTTTTTTCACGAGAAATAATATGAGACACGGACTCTTGCTCTCCATCTTCCACCATATCGACAGTCCAACCGTAAGTTTCCACTAGTTGTCTTGCCAGTCTGGCGGCTCCACTTACACCCGCCGCGTTTCTAATTGTGATTTTATGCTCGCGAGCAGAAAGAGGCGTAAAATACTTTCCAATGGCAGTCGTGGTTTTTTCACGATCGATACCTTTAAAACTAGTGTTGCCCGGCCCCATCATATCTTCGGCGTAAGTTTGTAGTGATACAAAATCTACCTGTCGCATCGAAAGCCCTTTTACTTGCCACCATAAATGCAATAGATCCTCGCCGGTCAAATTGGTTTGCCCTACACTGCCTGTTCTACCAAACAAAATGCCAATCGGTGTCTGAATCGAGGCAAAATTTTTAAATATCTCTTGGTAATTGTTTTGATCAACCTTGGGTGGAGTTTTGAAATAAAAATAGTTGGCAACATTAATACCCATCAGGTTTGTTAAAAGATGTGTCGCGTCTTGGCCAGGCATTTTGAAAACAGAAACAACTTGTTCGACTGGCTTTTGCGATTCACCCGTTGCATACGATATACCTGTTGGCATGCTAAAAAACGTGACTCTGGGTGGTTCTTTCTGGAAAACCACCACGGCTGGCATCTGCAAGTTAACTGCAACAGCAATCGAGTTCTGAGGACTCCAAACGCTCTTGCTCGCTTGCGCTTTAAGTGCAAGCGCTCGGAGCAAACCGCTGACAATAAGAAGCGCCAAAAATCCGACAACAAGAACCGCAAAAAGATCACGCATCTTGCGACGCGCTGTGGCCTCTTTCCAAGAAGATTTATTATGATTGTGCCTGCCTGACGGATAGTCTGTCATTTATAATTAAAATGAAAGACTCAGCTTCGCCCTAGTAAATTTTCTTCCCTTTTTTACCGACGATTTCGACTTTGGGGGGCGTGTAAAATTGGCCAAAAGTTGAAGCTTTCTTTTCCATTTGCTCCTTCCTTTGCTTTTTCTTCTCTCCTTTGTAAAATCCGCCAAAACCTCCCATAAAGAAATCACCTCCTAAGTAACCTCAATTACCATTTTAGCGCCTATTATCCAGCTTTGAAAAGCCCTAATTTGCCTTTTGACACAGCAAAGATTATAGGTTATAATCCCTCTTCTGCTCCCCAATACTTAATGTTTAACTTAAATAACTTCAAGAAGAGGTTTGCCCGAACAGGCGCAAAACCTAAAATAATTTACCGAAGAACTCTAAGGTTCATCGACAGGCGTCCGCTTACCAGTTTTTTTGCTTTGCTCGTTCTTCTTTTGGTACTAATTGCACTTGGGAACTTTATGAGAAAGCCCAGGCACGCGGATCAAAACGTAGAGGTAGCTCCTAAAATAGTCCAGACCTACACAATTGGCGCAACACCGAAAATTACCGTTCAAGGCCAAATTGAAAAATCAGGTATAGTTAAAATTACAGCCCAAACTCCAGGCATTGTTTCGCAAATAAACGTCAAAGCCGGCCAGCAGGTTTGGCGCGGCACAAACTTACTTTCCCTATCTTCAAACTACAGCGGCAGTAACCCACTTTCTGTTGCCAGACAATTAGCGGGAGCCCAATACAAGAATATTGTGGATACATTCCCGATGCAAAAGGATTTAATCGGAAAACAATGAGACCTTGCCAACAAAAACCGCGAAAATGCCGAAAAGCTGCGAGATATCACAAACCAATCTCTTGGCGAAACCCGCGATTTAATTTCTTTAAATGAAAACATCATTTCGTCGCTGCAAACACAATTGCAAAGTCAAACACCCGGCAGTTCCATTTATATTGGCACCCAAGCACAAATAAGCCAATTTCAGGGCATAAATAACCAATTAAAATCTGGTCTAAGAAACGCAGAATATCAAGCAAGCGGAGATAACCCACCCGCCCAACTTGCTCAACTTCAAAGCGATATTGCCCAAAAACAATTGGATCTTCAAGACAAAGCATTGGAACTCACAAAAGAAACGAGTGCCTTACAACTTAAACTTGCTCAAGTAAACGAAGCAAACTATTTCCCCGTTTCTCCTTTTGAAGGAGTTGTCGAAAGAGTTAACGTTGAAGTTGGCCAATCTGTTTCACCGGGAACCGTGCTTGCAACAATCACAGGAACAGACAAAACGGCAACCGCTCAAGCTTTTGTTCCACTTACAATTGCAAGGCAAATCTCAAAACTAACTACTTCTACTTTGCATTTACCAGGAGGCACAGTCGACCTTTACCCCACCTATGTTTCCGAAGAAGCTACCGAAGGCCAACTTTATTCGGTGCTTTTTGCAATTCCGGCAGAATTTGAAAACAACACAACTGACCGCAGCTTTATCACAATCGAACTACCAATCGACCAGGACACCACAAACACAGCAGACCCATTCGTACCGATTGACAGTGTTCACCAAACCCAGGACGAAGCATTTGTTTTTGTGATTGCTGACAAAAAAGCTGCTGCCAAAAAAGTGACCCTCGGCGAAGTTCAAGGATCTTACATTCAAGTTTTAAACGGACTTGCGCAAAATGATCAGATTATTTTGAGTCGCAATGTGATTGCCGGCGATAAAGTAGAAACTAAAAACTAAAATGGCACCCCGAAAGTCTACCCATGAAAGCCTTTATTTAAAAAGGTTAAAATTTGATCCCAAGCTTTCAAGAAGCTTTTTTGCCAAATATCTTACTAATTTTCGCTACGTTTTTTTGCTTATTTTAATAATCGCAGTCGTTGGTACTTTTAGCTATATCAATCTGCCAAGGCGCCTAAATCCGCAAATTAAAATTCCAATTGTCTCCATAGCTACAGTTTTGCCAGGTGCTGGACCTAGCGATGTGGAGTCTCTTGTAACAATTCCTATGGAAGACGCCCTTTCTGGCCTGCCAAACGTCACAACAGTCACCTCCACTTCCCAAGAAAACGTTTCAATAATCACAATCGAGTTCAGCTCTGGCGTAAGCCCAGACAAAGCCAAAGACGATGTTCAGTCACAAGTGGACTCCGTAACAACCTTACCGACAGATGCTAAAACACCTAAAGTTCAAAAACTAGACTTTGAAAACGCCCCCGTATGGAATTTTTTGGTTGCTTCAAATGCAGACAATGCCAGCCTTATAAGCTTTTCCGAAAGCCTGAAGGACAAGATTAAAAATATTGCCAGCGTCAAAGATGTCACATTAAGTGGAAACGAAACCCAGGAGATTCAAATCTTAATAAAGCCCGAAACTCAAAAAACTTATAATGTCGACTCTGCTTCTCTTTCACAAATTGTAAGTGCAGCCGTTCCTTCTCACCCTTCTGGCACAATCAACACCGAAAATTCTTCGTTTTCCCTGACAATTGACCCCACTATAAAATCGGTTGAGGATTTAAGAAACTTAGAAGTAATTATCAATGGCCAACCTGTTAAGCTTTCGGCAATTGCCCAGGTCGAACTGCGTTCTTCGCCAAACCAAACCGAAACATTTTTCTTGGATCCTAGTAAGGGAACCCCACAAAGAGCAATTGCATTCTCTGTTTTTAAAACGGAATCAGCAAACATTGACCGCGCCGTTATCGATACCCAAAAAGTGCTTGATGCCGAAGTCAAAAACTATGGCGACAAGTTTAAGGTGGTTTCGCTCGTTGATACATCACAACTAATTAACAAACAATTCA
>JACPYZ010000119.1 GCA_016195765.1 Candidatus Curtissbacteria bacterium
TAACGCACCAAATATTGCCGCAATACTCGATAAATTTTTGCCATCTAATTTTTGAGACTTTAGGAAAAAGTACATGAAGAGTGCCGTAAGAACGGTTGAGAGAATAACTTGAATGGCCCATGCCCAGTTAAATGGCATGACAAAAAATAATACATTGAGGAAGTAAAATGGCGCTGACTGAATATTGCCAGCCAGCGGTTGACCGGCAAAGCTGTAGGGGTTCCAGTAAGGCAGCTTGAATGATTTTAACTGCCGCATACTTATAAGTCTCCAAGGATACGTTTGAAGTACGGGGTCTGTTGTTAAAGGGTTTTTTGAGGGGAATTTACCTGGGGCATATCCGTCTGCTGCAATATCCCTAAATGGATGATAAAGTGCCAGCAGAGAATCCCCTGGAATTGGTAATTTGCTATTTAAAAGATTAGGAACGAAAAATGAGAACGATAAAAGGAAAGTTGCAATAATTCCAATCAATGCGTGATTAGAAAACAATTTCTTCATATCGTCGTAAGAATTCTTCCTGGCTGAATCTTTTACTGTTCAGGATTGCGGCTTTACTTAATCTTAGCATTGTTGACTGGTCGGAAATTAGATTTAATGTGTTTTCAAATAATTGGGCTTTGGTGGTCCATAAGATTCCATTTTTACCGTCTGTTACTATTTCTTTTTGCCCACCCATGCCAATTACCACTGGTACAGCGCCTGCAGCTGACGCTTCTACCGTGGAAATACCAAAGTGCTCCATTCTCTCTGGATTTTTTCTTTCATCTTCACCAAAACCTGTTGCATGCCAATATATTGAAGACTGCGAGTAAAGTTCATGTAATTTATCTACCTTAATGTTTTCCATAACTCTTATCGCGTAGCCTCTTGTAGATTTTTTAAGCGCCTTTAGATATTTTTCGTCATTTTTCTTCGCTTGACCTGCAAGAACTAATTTCCATCCGGGAGCTTTTTTTGAAAGCTCCTTAAAAACCTCGATTAATACCTCTTGTTTTTTTGGATGTAATTGATGTGGACTAAAACGACCAACGGACAGTATTGTCTTTTGTTTTTCTCCTACTGATTTTATCGATTTGATATCAACTGGCGGGTATATAACAAGGGAATTTACATGAAAGCTAGCATCTATAAAAGTTTTTGTGAAATTAGAATTGCAAACAATGTATTTATATTTTCGTAATTTCAACTTTGTTCTAAAGTCGATATTTTCAAAAATGAAAGGAACCTGGAAATGTAAAATGTTTTTAGAAGCGAATGTTGTGGGAACACTGCCATCTGATAATACAAAGTTACAGTTGTAACCAAAGGTAGAGAACATTTTTTTTAACCCTTTTTCTTTAAAGATATTCTTCACAAAATTTGTTTTTGTTAAATCTATTTTTAAAAATCTTGCAATAGGCGCTTTTATTTTAGGATCATCCCAAAAAATATCTACGATATGCTTTTGGGAAAGATGGGAAGCAAGAGTTAACATGTACCTTTCCCCTCCTCCAAACGTGTCCAAATAAGGACTGTAAAAACCAAACTTCATTTTTTGTTAATAACTAAGTATGCGCGATTAACACTTTTTGAATAATCTTTGGTTGCAAGAAGTAGGTAGAGTAACGGATTTGTGATGTAATTAAAGAATAATTTGGAAAAATACACACCTTTTCTGACAAACTTTACTTTAGGATCAAAAATGAATAATTTGAACAACCATTCGTTAATTTTTATATCTCCTGAATAGAATATTTTGTAGTTACGGCCTTTTAATATTTTTTCCAGTTCAGATTTTTGGGGCAACCCAAGTTTAATATGCTCTTTAAGATATTCAATATTAAAGTCCTTGTTTTTTAACCATTTGTGCATTTTGTTTTCGTAATTTATATGTTCTGTGGTGCCGATCGGGAAAGATAATATCACCCTATTTTTAGAAACTCTGATTAAATCGTCTATGAAACTTTTTCGGTTGCTCTTTGGGATGTGTTCTAGAACATCGATCGAGCAAACAACGTCAAATTTATCTTTTGGAAATGGAAGTTTTTTGCCCTTGATCGTTACATCACTAGTCTCTTCTGAGCCTTTAAGATTGGCAACAACAATGTTTGGGCTATCACAAAACTGGGCGAGAGCATTCAATTGACCACCAACGTCAAGAATTGATGTGCTAGATTTTATGAGAGAACCAACTTTTCGATGTCTTTCGTATGAGTCGTAAAATATAGTGTTTTTTTGCATATTATTTTGCCTTTGACTCTTGTTTAAATTTTTCTTCTACTTCGTTTTGTATTTCCCACAAGTAAACTTGAACTATTGCTTGATGCAAAGATTGATAAACTGATTCTATCAGTCCCACTTTGCCGTCTAAAATAGCTAGTTTTGCAAAATATCTTGCAATAAATTCTCTCATCATAGATTTACAGATGGTAAACTGAGTAACTTTTGGAAAGTTAGCACGGTGAAAGAGCTCTGCTTCGACTTTTGCCCACTTAATGGTTTTTTGAAACATCAAGTCCATGCTTCTTGCCGTCAGATGCGTAATTGGCGACTCTAGATACTTAATATTGCCTTTGACTTGAGGGCTTTCATGGACTGTTCCAACCCATTTGATGAGATCTTTTTTCTTAAAAAGTCTTGGTACATAGTCCGGCCACCAACCGCCATGCTTAAGCCATTTGCCTAGTACGATGTTTTTCCTGGGAAAATAATAAGCTGAATACTGTTCGTTTTTGATCGAACTCTCAATTTCCTCCACGTTATTTTCGTCTATGCGTTCGTCAGTATCTAAATAAAGTAACCAGTCATATTTTGCTACTTCTGCGAGAGTGTTGCGATTTTTTGCAAAACTACCATCCTGAGTTTTTAAAACTTTATCCGCATATTTTTTTGCAATTTTTACAGTTTTATCTGTAGATTCCTGATCCAAGACAATAATTTCTGAAACAAAACCCAGTTGTTTTAGACACCCTTCGATAACCGCTTCCTCGTTTTTTGCCAATACTAGTGCGGAGATATTTAATTTATTCATGACATTCTTCCAAATCTAAAGGTTAAAAAATCCATAAGAGCCTTTCTACGAATAGTGTCTTTTGAGTTTTTAAACACATGTTTTAGTAAAGCGATTTTGGTGTTTAATTTTGCATATTTTGCCGCAAATAGCAATCGATTACGGGTAATATAATAATCCTGAAGAGAGGATCCAGAACCACCAGCAGATGATGCGTTTTTATGCCAAATTAAAGATCGCGGTTCAAACATAATTTTGAAACCCGCTCTTTGTGCTCTAACACAAAAATCCATGTCTTCAAGATAAAGAAAATATTTTTCGTTAAATAATCCTATTTTTTCCAAAACTTCGGATTTTATGTACATGCAACAACCTGTTGCGAGCGATACTTCTCTTTTTTGATATTTACCGTTATCGACCTCATCCACGCCAGTATGAATTCCAATAATGTTTTGCCAGTCGATTTCTCCACCTGCATACCATATTACCTTTCCGCGCTCTCCATTTTTATACCTTGTTTTGTGAAACTCACTTCCCGGAGCAAAGTATATTTTCGGGGTGATTATATCTGCATCTTTGGCAGTGCGGTTTAAACATTCTAAAAAGTTTTCATCAACTATCGTGTCATTGTTTAGGATCACAACAGCATCAAACCCCCGAGACAAAGCATATTTTATTCCTACATTCATGCCACCCGAAAATCCCATATTTTTATGATTTGTTAAAAGCTGAATGTCTTTTAATTGAGACAGTTCTTCTGCGGAACCATCCTGAGAATCATTTTCCACAACAATTACTTGAGTTTCTATATCGGATTTTTTTATTTTCCTTAAGCTTTGGATACAGGCAATGGTGTCTGCAACACCTTTATAGTTTAGAACTATAATTGCGACTTTATTTTTTCTCATCACTAACTTTTTCTAATTTGAGTAATCTGATTCCGTTTTCCATGTTCCAATTTTTCGCGAATTTGAACGGCTGAAAAGAAGATATCTCCCAAACAGTATATTCCAATACTTTACTATTATCATCTCTTGTTACCACATATAAAACTTGCACATTTGGATAGTTTTCTACTGCTTCCGGGATTGACCCATAGGCGCTTACTAAGTACCTATAAGGCATGGCGCGAGTATCTCCATCTAAAGTGTTTGCAATATTGAAGCTTTTTACGTTTTTTGCGTCTTCTGAAATTATCTTGCTTGTTTTTCTGATTAAGGCTTGATTTAAGCCTTCGGGCATCGTGTAGCCCTGGTTGCTAAATAAATTAATCGCCATAACGTTTTGGGTAAGCAACTCTACAATTACAAATCCAAAAATAAATCTATAAAGATAATTTTTGGAAATAATTATTAATTGATAGATCCCTGTTGCCACTAATAAGAAATAGGCTGGGTATGCCACGACCAGATAATGAAGCTGAGTTGGACCGGAAAATAGTGCTGCTGCCAACAAAGTTGTTAGAGTAAGGGAAAAAAGTATTAACAATATGTCCAATTTTTCTCGATTTTTAAAACAAAAGACAGTAAGCGCTGCTATTGCCAAAATGATTAAGATGATCATGTTTGGTCCATTTATAGCGTCGTTAACTTTTAGAACGATTGTCGTAATATGATTCCATATAGATAACGGTAAGGAAATATTATTGCTGTTTGTGAATGCTTTTATAATAAGGTTTGTAATAAAAAATTGGTGTCTCATTTCGAAAATAATTTGAGGTGAAAGTGTAATTGCGAAGCTTAAAAAGAATTTAACAAGACTCCTGGGACTTTTCAGCACAAGCGCAAAGAATGAAACAATAAACAGGGTTAATCCTAAGTAATGCAGCTGCACAACTACGGCGCAACAAAATCCAATTGTTAGAGGCCAAATATTTTTTTTACTTTTACCTCTTATAATTTTAAAAAGGGCCAGGACAGTTAAGGCTGAAAAAAATGGTGTTAAATGTGGATTTGAAGCAGCTCTTGACTGTTCGATCAAAAAAGGGTTTAGGGCATAGAAACTACTTGAGATAATAGCGATTTGTTTATTTAAGAATTCAAGGGCTATTTTGTAGACTACCAGAACTGTTAAAACCGCTATGCTTGCTGTGAATAAAGCAGGTCCTATCGGGTCAAAATTACTTAGAACAAGACTTGGCAGTAATAAATAGTAATAAGCTGGACCAAGATAAAGATTCCCAAATTTATCGTACGGTCCAACTTTCGGTCCCAAAAGAGTCGGTTTTTTTTCTACAATGATATTTCTTACTTGAGCGAAATCATAACCCTGATCGCCGCCGAATGTGGTTAGTTTATCAATGTTATAAA
>JACPYZ010000116.1 GCA_016195765.1 Candidatus Curtissbacteria bacterium
GTGATCATCCTAACTCTAGGTACACCTGTTGATGACAACATGAATCCAAGCTTGGTTCAGATTGATAGAGCGCTTGCAACCATTAAACCTCATCTCAAAAAAGGTCAATTACTAATCTTAAGATCAACGGTCTCGCCTGGGACGACTGATTACGTTAAATCTTATCTTGATGAACAAGGATTTAAAGTGGGTGTGGATTTTTATCTCGCTTTTTGTCCAGAAAGAATAGCAGAAGGTAAATCATTAACAGAGTTGGACTCACTTCCACAAATAATTGGAGGAGTTGAAAAAAATAGCACCCAAAAAGCAGTCGAATTCTTTAAAGGTATGGGGGTTGAGGTAAATGTATCTGACAGCGTTTCTGCAGAACTGGCGAAACTGTTCACAAACATGTATCGCTATATTAATTTTGCCATCGCCAATGAATTTATGATTCTTGCCGGCAATTACAACAGAGATATATATAAAGTAGTCGACTTGGTTAACCGTAACTACAAAAGAGGTGGACTCGCCATGCCAGGTTTAACTGGCGGGCCTTGTCTTTTTAAAGACGGATTTTTCTTAATAAGTGATGTCCCTTTTGCAGACCTAATATCAACAAGCTGGAAGATTAATGAATCGATTCCTCTTTATTTAATTAAAAAAGTCAGAGAAAGAACCAAACTAGAAGGCAAAAAAGCAGTGATTCTTGGACTTTCCTTTAAAGCCGAAATTGACGATACGAGAGAGTCATTAGCATTTAAAGTTAAAAAGGCACTTGAAAGAGAAAGATCAAAAGTATTTTTACATGATCCTTATGTTCCCGGGTATCAAAATGATCTTGAAAAAACTCTTAAAGACGCCGATCTTATTTTTCTAGCAACGAATCATAAATTTTATAAAGACATGGATATTAATAAAGTCAGAAAGTTGGTTTCAAAAAATTGTATTGTTTGCGACGTTTGGAATGTTTTCAAAACCAATAGAATAATTTTCACAATTAAGTCGCTTGAAGAGCATTGGTCAAAAGACACAGATAGCGGCCTTGGCAATTTGTTCTAGTCATCTTTGACACAAAGTTTCCACAAACAGTAAAATCTTTAAATGCAGTTATCAATAGTTATGCCCGCCTATAACGAAGGCGAGGTAATAGAAGAAACCATCAAAAAAGTTCACGAAGAAGTTAAAGTTCCTTTTGAGCTCCTTATAGTCTACGATTTCGACGAGGACACGACTATTCCTGTCGTAAAGAAGCTACAGGCAAAATACAAAAAAACCACTCTTATTAAAAACATTTATGGAAGAGGGGCCTTGAATGCAATTAAAACTGGCTTTGTAAGGGCCAAAGGAGATGCAGTGTGCGTGATGATGTCAGATCTTACAGACGATCCGGATACAGTCAACAAAATGTATGAAAAATTTAAAAAAGGTTATGATGTCGTATCGGGCTCCAGATATATGGAGGGTGGAAAACAAGTTGGTGGTCCATTTTTAAAACAGCTGCTTTCAAAAACTGCGGGCATCACGCTTCACTATTTGGCATCTGTGCCAACGTATGACCCGACAAACTCCTTTAGGCTCTATTCAAAGAAGCTTTTAACCAAAACAAAAATTGAATCAAACGGCGGCTTTGAATTAGGCATAGAATTAACTGTAAAAGCCTATTTCGGTGGATATAAAGTCACAGAGGTTCCGACAACCTGGACATATCTAGCAAAGGTTTCAAGGTTTAATATGAAAAAGTGGCTGCCTAAGTATATGAAATGGTATTTTTGGGGAATAAATAAACATTTAAGTGGTTACCCAAAATAGCTAGATGCATTTACCCAAACAAGTTGGTGTCTTTTTGCTTTCACTTTTTATCCTCAGCTTCTTCTTAAATTTTAAAAGCCTCAACTATTATTTTTTTCAAGATGACTGGTTTGTTTTAAATACCATAAAACATATTGATATCAAAAATTTTCCAACTATCTTTCAATTCCGCAACGATATCATCTATTACAGACCAGTCGGAATGCAGAGTTTCTTTCTAATAAACTACGTTCTTTTCGGAACCAATTATACATTTTTTCATTTAACCAGTTATCTGATCTTTTGCGCGGACATATTTCTGTTTTATTTAATATCAAAAAGACTTTCAAGCAGTAAAAGAATAGGGCTTTTAGCAGCTTTTCTTTTTTCAAGCGCAAGTTTTCATTTTATGACCTTCTCCTGGCTGTCACTCACGTGGAACTTTATTGGTTTAGCGTTCTTTTTATTGTCTTTATTGTCTTATTTAAAAATCAAAAACCCACCAAAAATAAAAGATTCGCTTGTACCCTACATATTCTTTTTACTTGCTATTTTGTCTACGGAATTCGCACTAACCTTACCAATTTTCCTAATCGTCTTATCTCTTTCAAAAAGGCAAAAATTCAAATCTATTCTTTTGTTACAAATTCCGTATGCCCTGACTATTCTTTTATATTTGGCAATAAGGCTTATTTTGATACCAATTCCTGCAAATGATACTTACTCGCCTGTTATTAGTTTTAATATTGCCAGAGACTACCTATGGTACATATTGTGGCTGTTAAATCTTCCGGAAAACATTAAATATCATTTAAACTTTACTAGTTTCACTCTTACCAAAGATTTCACTTCGGCAGCTGGCAGTCTTGTTCCTTTTATAATTTTGACCTTTTTAGGGGAATTCGTCCTTTTAACCCTGGCAATTTTTAGATTCGCAAAAAAAGCAGGTTGCAAATATTTAATCGCCAGCTTAGTTTTGTTTCTAGCAGCCTTGGCGCCAGTTGTTACCCTTCCAAACCATAGCTATCCTTACTATCTAACAATTGCCGCGATGCCAATTCTATTTCTCTTGGCAAACGCGATTGGTAGCTTTAAATCAAAAGCCATGATTGCTGTCATCGCCTTCGCGTGGCTTTCTGCATCATTTGTAAGCAGTCAAGTAAGCTATAAAACCCACTGGGTAGTGGGGGAGCAATCTATTTCTAAAAAAATTAGCCAAATTGCCATAGGCGCCAAGCCAGAAAACACAAGTGTCAAGAATATTGGAATCTTTCCCGGGTCACCAACTGTTGCTTTGTCCCTGATGAATCAAGAAGCAATGAAATTTATCTATAATGATAGTGTCAGAACTTACTATTTAAGCGAGCCAAAAGAACAATTAGAAAGTTCATCGCTCTTAATTATTTGGAATAAATAAATGATTTCTAATCTAAAAGCCAACCTCCCAGCCTTTCTAATAATTTTAACAATCGCGACACTATTATCTTTGCCTCTTTTTAAATCTGGTTTCTACCAGATACACGACGATCAACAAATAGTGAGATTGCTGGTTTTTGATCAAGCGCTTAAAGCGGGACAATTTCCTGTTCGATGGGTGAACGAGCTCGGCTTTGGCTTTGGATACCCGCTTTTTGTATTTTATCCGCCTTTGGTCTACGCGTTGGCAGAATTATTTCACCTCGTAGGTATTGGTCTTATCGATGCCATCAAGATTGATTTCTTCCTAAGTATTATCTTGTCTGGAATAACCATGTATTTTTTCGTCAAACAACTTGGCGGAAAAGTGGCAGGTGTTGTAGCAAGCGCATTTTACATGCTCACCCCTTATAGAGCCGTGGATATCTATGTTAGGGGTGCTTTGTCCGAAGCTTTCAGTTTTGTATGGTTACCACTGATTCTTTTATCTTTTTATAAACTGGCAACTAGCGAGGGCTCCAGCGTAGTTCTGGCTGCTTTATCCCTTGGATTGCTTATGCTTACGCACAATCTAGTTGCGCTACCGTTTGCTCTCCTGTTCCCTTTTTATTTAGGATACCTTTTTCTAATTTCCCAAAATAAAAAACGTTTTATCTACAAAAGTATAATTTCAATAATTTTGGCAGCCGGGATCAGTGCCTTTTTTTGGATGCCATCCCTAGCAGAAAAAAAGTTCACGATTGTTGATCAAATGCTTCTTACAGATTTAGCAAACTACAAAATTCACTTTGCTGCCCCGTCCCAATTATGGAATTCACCTTGGGGTTACGGCGGATCGGTTGAAGGCATATATGATGGTTTATCTTTTCGAATTGGCAAACTTAATTTGATTACGTCCTTTCTGCTTTTAGCACTTATTCTGATAACCTTGATTCGTAAATCAAAAAATTCACCAATTCAAAAAGGCGCGGTGACATTTATAGCTTTATTGCTTTTAAGCGCTTTTATGACCACAGACTATTCCAAAATCGTGTGGGAGGCGCTGAGCCCCTTGGCATACTTACAATTCCCCTGGAGGTTTTTGATATTTACAACCTTATTCAGTTCAATCGCAGCTGGAATGTTTATTTATTACCTAAAGTTGCCAGTTGTTAAAGCAGTTGTTGGATTTTTTATCGTTTTGATACTAATTTTTACAAACTTCAAACTATTCCGCCCTATATCTTACAAGGAAGGACTAACCGACCAACAGGCGACAACCAAAGATATATTGAACTGGCAAATTTCCAAAACTTCTTTCGAATATGCACCAAATGGAGTAAAACTTATAAGAGGTGCAAACGGTATAAACGAATTAGATCTGCAAAAAAATGAATTGCCAACAGAAAAAGTCCAGTTAGTTACAGGTATCGGCACAATCAACGTTCTAGAAAGCAAGCCACAACAAACAATAGTTAGTGCAGATATGAAAAACCAAGGCATTATAAAAGCAAACATTTTCAATTTTCCGGGCTGGAATCTTTTTATTGATGGGCAAAAGCAGGAAATTGATGACAATAACAAGCTAAAACTTATCACCTTTCCTGTTTCAAAAGGAAACCATACAATAGAATTGAAATTTGAAAATACACCCATTCGAAGTTTAGCAAACACGATAAGTCTAATTTCATTATTGATCTTGGCATTATTAAGCGTAAAAAGATGGCCGAAGATATCGTATTAGACATAGAAATAGTCAAAAAGAGAGCAGTTGTTGGGATTGTTACTTTAGTGCTGAGAACCTTTTTTATACAGGCTTTCACTTTTCTTGCAACTTTTCTTCTGACTGTTATTCTTGAGCCATCCGTTTTTGGTATCTTTTTTCTTGTCTCTGCGATTATTAATTTTTTCGTCTATTTCTCAGACGTGGGGCTGGCTGCCGCCCTTATCCAAAAGAAGGAAGAATTAACTAAAAAAGATCTTTCTTCAACTTTCACAATACAGCAAATAATTGTTGTATCGCTTACCGTAATTGCCTTAATTGCGTCAAGGCAAATTGCCAAATTCTATGGTTTGAATAGCGATGGATTGTTACTAATGAGGGTACTGATGTTTTCACTGTTTTTATCTTCTCTTAAAACTATACCCTCGATACTGCTTGAACGTAAATTAAGTTTTGGGAAATTAATAATCCCACAAATTGCA
>JACPYZ010000014.1 GCA_016195765.1 Candidatus Curtissbacteria bacterium
TTTGCCAAAACCCCTCGCCTTAGCGCTCAAAATACCACCAAAAGAAGAAACACCAAACTTAATCAAATCCTTAAACGCATTAATATCCCCGGTCGTACTTCCAACATCACGTAAAATTTTCCTTACATCCTGCAGGGTTCGCATCGCGACAACCGCCAAAAAAATCCATACAACTACAGCGGCTAAAAAGCCAACTGCCACAACATAATAGAAAAAATCATTTGCGCTCATGGGCAGATTTTATCACATCATCAAGAGCGTGTGGCCAAAAAACACTATCAGGGTTGTTAGCTTAAAAGATTGGCTTAGTACGGACTAGCACTAGCTCTCGGTGTTGGGGTTACATTTATAATCAGTGGTGAAGCGTTAACAGCAGAACTAGCTGAAGGACTGGGGCTCGTGACCATAACAGAACCCGGACTTGCGCTTGAACCGGGGCTCGCGCTTGGGCTAGAAAATATAACGGTGTTACCAACTGTTGAGTTGTTAGCAGCCCCCATTATCCAAGCACCAATAATCAAAAGAAGAACTACGGCAACCCCTACCACCGCCCACATAGCAGTGTTCACTCTTCCATACTTAAAACCTGTAACATTCATATATTAGCTTTTACCAGGCATATATAAGAAACAAATCCTAACTCAGCAAGAAAATTGTAAGCTAACTCAAAAACTAAGAAGATTTAACTTCTAGGTTTGTAAGACGCCAAAACGTTTCCATTCTTAAATCCCTTTATACTTGTCAGTTTCAGATTCAAAGGGCCGCTCATCCCTGCAAAAAGTGGAGTTCCATCTCCAATGGCAACCGGATTAACCATAATTCTAAACTCGTCAATCAGTCCGTCTTTGATCAGGCTGACGCAAAAATTATTACTGCCATAAATTGCCAAAGCACCGCCAGATTGCTTTTTTATCTTCCTGACATATTCAGACGCGTTTTTGGAAACGAGCACCACATTCTTCCAATTATTAGTTTCCTCAACTTTCTTCAAAGTCCTGGAAAACACTACCTTGGGTTTATTGTTCATAAGTCCGGCAACAATCGGGTCATCACGCACGGCAGCCGCAGTTGGCCAATAATCGCGCATCAACTCATACGTTCGTCGTCCAAAAAGCAAAGTATCAACTTTCTTTGTTTGAGCAATCGCATACTTATTAAACTCAGCATCAACATTGTGCCAAGAAAGATCATGCTTCGGCCCTTCAAAATAGCCGTCTAAAGAAATCATCATAAAAAGGAATACCTCTCTCATTTTTTTAAAATGTTTGGCTTCAAAAGATGATATATCGCACGGGCATGTCCAAGACCAAGGCCAAAATCTTCCTTTAACCAATTAAAAAATTGTGTAGCGCGAGTACCTGGTGCCAAAAGTCCCTTTTTCTGCGCAAGGGCAAGAAAGTCGTCGGGGGTTTTACCTGTTTTTAGCTTCACATTATCTATATATGCCTGAAACGTCATCCTTTACGCGAGTTGTGAATAAAAGTAAGATACTGCCTGCCAAAAAACAGTATTCCTAAGGTCATAATTCCAGAAAGCACAAATGGAAAGCTCAAGTTAAAAGACCCAGTCACACCTCCGACTAGGGGTCCAAAAACCATGCCCAGTGCGCCCATACTCTGGGTAACCCCCAAAACTATTCCCTGCTCTTCAGGTTTTGACTCCAAAGAGATTAGAGATTGGGTATTGATCATGATCATGGAAACAGCAAGCGGCGTTGTAATGCCCGTAACAATTACCAGCCACTGAAAAGGCGAAAGCCCCATGCAAACTATAGAGACACTAAATATCATTAGGCCTAGTTTGATCATTTGAATTTCGCTAATTCTCTTAATCAGCGCGCGAATCAAAAACATTTGGGTGCTAAAAGAACTGAGCCCGATCAAACCAAAAAACAAGCCGTTTTGAGCCTCATTCCACGAGAATTTTGCATGTCCCAAAAGCGAGAAAACGCCGATTATCAAAGATAGTGAAAAGTTAACAAAGAAAAAAAGCAAAAGCAGAAATGCAATATTTTTGGGTTTCATTACTTCCCTAGTCACTTTCAAATTAAAAAGCTGTATTTTAATATGTTTCTGAAGCGCCTTGTTAGATTCCGGAAGAATAAAAAATATCAGTATCGCGTTGATAAAAGAAAGAACGGCAGGAATGGCAAAAGCGGCCGAAATTGAAAACTTCTGCGAAACTATTCCTCCAAGTAGCGGCCCCACAATAAAACCCAAACCAAATATAGCTCCCATCATTCCAAGCGCTTTCGTTCGCTCGTGCGCTTCCGAAGAATCCGCAATATAAGCCTGTGCCACCGATATGTTAGCGCTTCCAATACCAGCTAACATTCGGGCCGCAAATAATACCCAAATTTGCGGAAATAAGAAAATTAAAAAGTAAGATATCGAATTTAAAAATGAACTAAGAATTAAAACTGGTCTTCTGCCGTATTTATCAGAAAACCTACCTAGAATTGGTCCAAAAAGAAATTGAAACAGTGAAAACGAGGCAATAATGGCCCCGACAAGAATTGTGCTCCCCCCGGAATGTGTCACCAAAAGAGGCAGGATTGGAATTACAATCCCAAAACCAATAAGGTCAATAAAAACGACCAGCAACAGTGTTGCCAATTTTTTGCTCATAAAGTTTTTCTAATTTAATTATGGTTTTCCCGAGTGGGTCGAACCGAAACGCAAAACTGCTCTCGCGTGTGCACGTCTTGCCTCCACCTCACGATTTCGGGGCTCGGCAGAAGTCACTAAAGAATTTAACAGATCCTGTGCATCTTTTGCTACCTTTTCGACCGCCTTGTTAAAAACAGCCTCATTAAGAACCGATGGTTTAGAAGAGCCAGAAAGCTTTCTCACAAACTGCAAAGAAGCCTCGAGAATCTCTTCCTCCGTTGCCGGAGGATCAAAGTTAAACAAAGTCTTTATGTTTCGGCACATAGTTACTTAGAACTCTCTTGTACATTGTTTAGGTCCATCCAAAAGGTTTCCCAAATATGACCATCAATATCTTCAAAACCACGGCTATACATAAAACCATAGTCCTGTGTTTCGCGTGCTTTTCTACCTGCTGATATTACTTTTTCCAGAAGTTTATTTTTTTTGAGCGATACTGCACAAGAACTTTTGGAACTATTTGCCAAGTGACACCAAATTTATCACGGCACCAACCACACTGTTCAGCTTCGGCAACTGCGGAAAGCTTGCCCCAAAGATCATCTATTTCCGCCTGTGTTTCACATTCTATAACAAAAGAAACAGCAGACGAGCCAAGATCAAATCCCGGAACTTTTCCACCATTAAGAAATTGGAAGTTCATGCCTTCGATCGCCAAATCTACTGTCATAACACTACCCGCCTTCTGACCAGATACAGATTCTGCGGCTTCTGGATACTTAACAATTTGGTTTATCTTTGCACTAGCAAAAACAGAAACGTAATATTCTGCTGCTTTTTCAGCATCTTTTTCAAACCATACAAACGGTATTACTTTTTGACTCATAATAAAATCACCTCCTCTTCCCCTGTCATTCCCGCACCAGCCAAAGGCTAGTCCGCTCTGGCAGAAAAGCGGGAACCCAGAAACTAGATTCCGGATCAAGCCATGCCTGCCGGCAGGCAGGTCCGGAATGACAAAGCTTAAGATTTCAACGCATCTGCCAGTTTGTCCAAAGACGAATTCCAGCCCTCTTTCATACCACTCTTGAGCATAGCTTGAAGCTGCTCTTCAGTTTCAGGTCTTTCATACATAATTGAGAGCTTTGATTTACCGCCTTCAATATCTTCAAAGGTAATTGATACAGTCATTTCTGCGGGGAAGTTTTTGGCTTGTCCTTCATCAGACGGTTTTATTTTGTTTCCTTCCTCATCAGAAAAGTAGTCCGTCGTCACAATCTTTTCGTTTGGAATAACTTCCTTAAAAATCCCAGACGAGTACATAACCCTATCCCACTCGGAACCCTTTGGCCCCTGCATTGCATAAGTGTATTTACCACCCACACGCAGATCAATTTTTACGCTTGGAGCACTAAATCCTTCAGGACCCCACCACTTCTTAACCATTTCCGGATCAGTCCATGCCTTCCACACCGCCTCTCGTGGCGCATCAAAAACACGTTCAATTACAACTCCATTTTCATCTGCCATTTTTATTCACCTCCCCTGCCAGTAATTTCTCTAGGTTTTTAAATTTTCCTTCCCAATGGTCCTTCAATTTTTTTGTCCATTCTTCAAGTTGGGAAATTGCTGCCGGATTAATTGCATAAATTCGCATTTGGGCTTTTTTCTCCATTTTGACTATTTCCGCTTCTCTCAACACTTTCAAATGTTGTGAGATTGCCGATGAGCTCACCTTGAACTTGTCCGAAATATCAGAAGCAGATAGTTCTCCCTTCATCGCCAGTAGTTCGACAATATTACGTCTGGTGGGCTCTGCAAGAGCCATAAATATATCCATGGTTGAATAATAAGCAAAGCTTGATGTTCTCGCTTTGCTCAAATATTAAACCATAGACTTAATTAAGTCAATACTTAATTACATTAGAGAAACGTTAGAATTATGTAATAGAAACTTAGGCGGAAATTCCAATAAGAGCCAACGGGTCAAATGCTTCTCTTGCTTCAGCACCGAGAGTTCCATTTAAGACAACTCTATGAACAATTCCCCTACCGATAACAAGCGCCCGGTGAAAATCTCGTCCCTTCCAAGCAGCGTCCATTGCATTAAAGGTTTCTTGTCCGTGTGCAACCAAATAAGGATCACTGGCCCCAAATCTCTCCCTAACGTGATTGGCAAAATCGCGATGGAAACCAGCAACCGTCAGTACATTCATAAACGCCATATTATCCCCATCGGCAGCAAGCGCAAGTTCGCCATAAAAGTTTAAATCATTAGCCCTCTCTAAGGCTTGCAAATAATCACCATCATTAAGAGCATCCTCGGCTACTTCTTCAATGCCACTGACAATAAGGGGGTGTAAAGCAATTTTTCTATGCTCGCCAACCTGAGCACTACCCGGAGGCAATAATTGGTTATGTCTTTGCAGAAATCTTTTCAGAATCGCTTCAATAACCTCATCTGTCACTTCAAACTGTTCTCCAAAAACCATTTGTGCCAAAGCAACAAGTGATGATTCTGGGGTTTGACTCTCTTCGCCACCTTGCGCAATGTGCCATTCAAAATCTTTCATATTAAACGGGCAGGACCGCGAATCTTACCATCTTAGAAAATCAAGGTCAAGAAATTTAACTTTTCTCAACTTGTGTTAAATTAACCACTATGTTTTTAATAAAAAACGATTTCTGGGAAATAAAAAAGACTGAACACAAAGGTTTGGGCGTTTTTGCCAAAAAAGAAATTGTAGCTGGCACCATAATCGGCGATTATCTTGGAAAAGTAGTCAAAACCGCACAACACGATCTACAAAAGGATAAAGGCGAAATCTACTTGATGTACTACACAGACGAAGCTTCAATTTATCCAGACCTTAAAAAACCCGGTACTCACCTACTCAACCACTCTTGCCAACCGAACTGTTGGATATACATTTACCAAGGCCATACCCTGTTCTTTACACTTAGGGAAATTAAACCAGGGGAAGAACTAACAATTTCCTACTTACTCGACCCAAAAGACGAAACTTGTAACCCTTGCGTCCACGATTGTAAATGCGCCAGCAAATTATGCACCGGCACCATGCACACCTCCAAAGAAAAATACGGAAAATGGCAAAAGTTCCAAAATAGTCAAAAGAAAACTAAAATCAAAAAAGTCGCATTTGGCAAGAACCTACCCAAACTTACCTCTTACCCAAAAGTAGAAATCCGCGATCTAACACCTATCAATTTCTGATCTTTACCAATTTCCTCTCCCAATATTTAGAGGTTCTTTGCCATCAAGTATCATCTGCAATATCCGAGCAGAACCAATAGGCGCAATCATTCCATTATTTTCACTATATTCTTTACCAGAAATTCCAGAATATGCGTAGCTTTTGCCCAAAGGTAAAAAGCCGTATCTTTTGTAATAATCGGCAAGAAAAGAATCAAGATTAGTTGAAAGGAACGCAATATCAAATTTCATAAGTGTCAGTTGCTTCATAGTTTCTTGCATCATGATATTTGCCAATCCTTTTTTGCGCCTATCTTCCCTTACGCGCACTTTTCCAATGCCGCCCAGCGAAATAGGTTTGGCCTTATATAAAATAGGCCTTCCATAAACAGCCGTCATTCCAATAAGATCCTCTCCTTCAAAAACAAGAATCCATTTTTTGATATCCCTGTCACTGCAATATTTCTCAAGATGTTTAGCTTCTTCTTCGGGAGTTCTTATCTTTCCGTTAATATCAGGAGTACTTGATCGAAAATTATCTACTTTATTATGCAGTACAGGAGAAAGGTTTTTAAAAACTTCGAGAACGTAAGGCTTCATAGTAGAAGACTTCAGTCCCTGTTCTTCAAAACCACTTTGCCGTGCTGATGTCCTTTTTCTAGTCGCAAAAATGCTTCTTTCACCTCATCGAGCGTGAACACTTTATCAATTTGTGGTTTAACCTTTCCACTTTCAACCAGTTCAGCAAGACGCTCTAAGCGTTCAGTATTTCCCTCAGAATTTTGTCCTACTACTCGAACTCCATATTTATCGGCAAGTTCCCCGCTTGGTTCACCAACCATCGAAACCAAAACCCCACCTTTTTTCAAAACCAAAAAAGATTTGTTAGTCGTCTCGCCTCCAATAGTGTCAAAAACAGCATCAAAATCTTTTAACTTTTCCTCAAAAGCCTCGCTAGTATAATCAATCGCCTCATCTGCACCCAAGTCTTTCACATAATCAAAGTCTTCACTTTTGACTGTTGTTGCCACATACGCACCCAGAGCCTTGGCAATTTGTATTGCAACCGAACCAATGCCTCCAGTCCCACCATGGATCAAAATTTTTTGCCCCTCCCTAAGTTCAATATGAGTCTCCAGTGCCTGCAGCGCACTAATGCCCACAAGTGGTAAAGATGCAGCTTCCAAGAAGTTAATATTTTTGGGCTTTTTGGCAATTTTACCAACCGCACCTGCTAAATATTGCGCAAAAGCACCTGTTCCCCCAGCATAACTTGCAGCCTGTCCATAAATTTCATCACCAACGGTAAAATCAGATACGTTTTCCCCCAACCCGATAACTACTCCGGCAAAATCCCCTCCCATTATCACTGGGAAATCGAGCTTCAAATAATCTTTAGCTTGACCTTCTCTTAACTTCCAATCAAAGGGATTAATACTCGCTCCATAAACCTCAACTAATACTTGACCTTGGCCAGCCGTAGGTTTTTCCACTCCTTCTATAACCTCTAAAACTTCCACATCACCATAAGAATTAATTTGAACTGCCTTCATTTTTTAACGATTAGATTGCAACAGGCTTAGCTTATTGCCTTCCGTATCTGTAAAGTTAACGTATAAACCCACACCGGGTATGTCTACAGGTTCACCATGCACAGTTCCACC
>JACPYZ010000120.1 GCA_016195765.1 Candidatus Curtissbacteria bacterium
ATACCAGTTGCCCCAAGGTTGGGGCACATTGGTTTTGGGTATGAAAAATATAAACACTGTTTATGGTTTTAGAAGAACGAGAGCAAGAACTTCGATTCTTGAACTTTTGGAAAAAGAAAAGAGCCCTGTTGACGTGCAATTTATTTTGGATCGGCTTTCTGAGCTGACGGTTTCTGCCGACCCTGCAACTGTTTATAGAATAATGGATGCATTTTATAAAAAAGGCATTGTTGAGCGGTTAGAGCTGGGGGAGGGGAAGTTTCGATATGAAATTTCTAAGCGCGAACACCACCACCATTTTATTTGCGAAAACTGCGGGGCAATTGAAGATGTCCAAGACAAAGCAATTGAACAGATAGAAGCAAGACTTTCTAAAAACAGGGGCTTAGTTGTTACCAAACATTGTCTTGAGTTTTATGGTCTTTGTAGAAAGTGTAGTCGGTAAATGTTTGCAGTTTTACTTTCGATTTTGACTTTCGCTTCTACTCTTTTTGGGGGGCTTTTTGCACTTCGAAACAGACACAGACTCCACTACATAATGAGTTTTACGGCCGGTGTTCTTATCGCAGTTTGTTTTTTTGACATTATGCCCGAGATTTTTAAAATAGCCCAAGAAAACAATCTGGACCCGATGTCTTCTTTGATCGCGATTGTAGTTGGATTTTTGGCGATTCATGTACTCGAAAAGACGGCACGAATTCATGGTAGCCATGAAGAGGAATATGCAAGCCATAAGCATCCCAGGGTAGGTTTAATCAATGCTTCCGGGCTCTCTTTTCATAGCTTTTTAGACGGGGTAGGAATAGGTTTAGGCTTCCAGGTTAGTGAGCAGGTAGGTTTTGTGGTTGCGCTTGCTGTTATTGCGCACGACTTTTCGGATGGTTTAAACACAGTTACCTTAATGCTTTCCCATAAAAACACAATTAGAAGATCTATTGTGCTTTTGATTGTTGATGCGATAGCGCCTGTTTTGGGTGTGCTTTCGACATTTCTTTTTAAAATTCCAGAAACAGCGTTACAGCTTTATTTAGGGTTTTTTATAGGGTTTTTGCTTTATATCGGGGCGAGCGATTTGTTGCCCGAGGCGCATAGCGAACATAGTTCTTTTAGAATGATAGGTCTAACAATTCTAGGTGCAGCTTTTATTTTTCTGGTCACAAGGTTTACTTAATTTTGAGACTTGTTAAAATTGCTGCTCCTTTCCCTCTGAATGGTGTAAAATCTAGAAATTGTGCTAGGTAGCCTTTTTAGAAATTCCCGTTTTTACGTACTTTTTGCAACTGTTGCTTATTCCATTTTGGTTTTTTTGTGGGTGGTTGGGACAAGTGGTTGGGGAGTACAAGCAATTACTAAACTTGTACGTCTGGACGCATTGAGTTCACTTTTTTTACTTTACATCGCACTTCTGATTGGGCCGATGGTACATGTGTTTGCGGCTTTGCCATATAAAGGCAAACTGATTCACGCTCGGCGGGCGATTGGTGTTTCGGCATTTTATTTTGGACTACTGCATGGGACGACGGCATTTTTTGGTGAGCTTGGTGGATTTGCTGGTCTTTTTTACTTGGACATTCGTTATCTTATTGCCATCAGTTTAAGTTTCACCGCACTTTTAATACTGTCTGCGATGGCGGCGACTTCTTTTGACTTCATGATTCGTAAGCTTACTTTTGCAAGGTGGAAAGCCCTGCACCGCTTGGTTTACGTGGCGGGAACTTTGATTGTTATACATGCGCTTATGCTGGGCTCTGACTTTCAAGATCTGTATTCGCCAATTGCCCAAACTGCATTTGTGCTTTTGGCGTTTTTGTTAATTTTGGAAGGCTTGGCAACGGATAAATACATGGCTTTGAAACATGTAACTTATCCTAGGATTGGTGTGGCCTCGCTTATCGTTTTTAGTTTGATTTCCGCTGCTTTGGTCTATTTATTTGCACCAATTTCTAGCACGAGTTCTCTGGGGATTCACTCGGCCCATATTGCACTTGCTAAACAAGCCCAACAGGGAAATGTGCCTGGTGCAAGCCAAAGCGTGAACACAAATATTCCAGGTTTGAATGGCGACCGCACAAAAAGATTCACGGTAAGTTTTATTCATCCTGACAACGTTAACCCGAATGAAGATGTGCCACTTGGTTTTCAGATTTTTGATGCTTCTTCTGGCAACCCCGTGGTTTTATTTAGCACGATTTATGAGAAACCGATGCATTTTATAATTGTCAGTAGTAGTCTTGATTATTTTGACCATATTCATCCGGTGCAGGATGGTTCTACTTTTAAAATCACAACCAAATTTCCAGCTCCCGGGCAGTACCATTTATATGTAGATTTTCAACCACTTGGCGCCATCGAACAGCAGTTTGCTTTTACCCTTAATGTGGGGAATGTGGATCAAGCTGCAAAGGCTTCGCAACAGCCAGACGCAGATTTAAAGAAAAATTTTGGTGATTATGTTGTTTCTCTGGATACTGGGGGTACGCCTAAGGCGTCTGTGATGTCTTTGGGGGGACAAAAGTTTACATTTAAAGTGACTGACAAAAATGGTAATGATGTCACAAATCTTAAACCTTATCTAGCTGCTTTTGGACACATGGTGATGATAAAAGAGGATACTTATGACTATTTGCATGTGCACCCGAACAATCTCGTGGCGCCAAAGCCGGATGCAACGGGTGGGCCAATTGTGGAGTTTTTACCGATTGGAATTTATGGACCGATTAAGTCGGGTATTTATCGCGTATTTACACAGTTTAATCCTGGTGGAAAACTGATTTTGACAGACTTTACAGTAAAAGTGGAACAATGAAAATTTTCAATTTTCAATTTTCACTTTTTAACCTCAAGCCGCTTTGGATTTTTTTGTCAGTTATTTTTTGTCAGTTGTTATTTGTTTCTCCGGTTTATGCCCATGTTTTAAAAAATGATGGAAACATCGGGGCGGTGTTGCATGTTGACCCGCAAGACGACCC
>JACPYZ010000121.1 GCA_016195765.1 Candidatus Curtissbacteria bacterium
ATAAAAAATATCTATTTACAAACTTAATTCTCTCAACCGGGGTTTTGGCGTTTGCCTATCCTTTTCTGTCTTCAGATATTTTTAATTACATGTTTGACGCAAAAATTATAAGTTTCTACCATCAAAGCCCTTATGCACATAAAGCTTTAGATTATCCAAACGATGACTGGATAAGATTTATGCGTTGGGTTCATCGTTATTCGCCCTATGGACCACTCTGGTTAGGTTTATCTCTTATTCCGACAATAATAGGTTTTGGAAAATTCGTAACAACCCTTTTTGCGTTTAAATTATTTATTGGAATATTTCATATAACCAGTTCCTACCTAGTATATCGAATCACTAGTATTACAGATAAAAATAATGCGTTGTTAAAAACAGCCCTGTATGCCATGAATCCGATATTTTTTATAGAAGGCGTCATTAACGCTCATAACGATGTAGTTGTGGCTTGCCTAATGCTTACAACAATTCTTTTGGCCTTAAACAATAAGAAATTTTTATCTTACGGTGTACTACTTTTGGGAGCTTTTATTAAATATGTCTCCATTCTCACTCTGCCATTTTTTATGTTCTTTTTTAATCTAGACAAGAATAAAAGTTTTAAAAAACTAATTTACTTGAATATCTTAACGATGGCGGCCTTTACGTTTATTTTCTCAACAACTGGTATAAAAGTACCCTTTGTTTCAACAAGCGGCCTGCAAATTCAATTCCAACCGTGGTATTTATTTTGGACGCTTCCACTTACTGTTCTGATTTCAAATTTGCAAATAGGCATTCTTGTGATTGTTTTGAGCATTTCTGCGCTACTTAGGTATGTGCCATATATATATAACGGTGATTGGTCTCAACCAGGAACAATAGATTTTATGAGAAATATCACTGTCATCCCGACAATTACAGTTGCTATAATCATTCTTGCCAAAAAATGTCTTTCAAAAATATCTTAAAAGGACTAAGTGTCTGGGATTTTTTAGGATTGTTATTCATATTGATTCTGAATTTATATTTAAAGTTGCCACCAACTTTAAATGGTTTTTTTGCGTTCACCTATGATCAAGGCCGAGATCTTCTTCAGGTAGCAAAGATTGTCTATGATCACACGCCTACCTTAATAGGACCAACTACGGGTTTGGGTGGCATTTTTTATGGACCATGGTGGTACTATTTTCTTTCGCCGATACTTTTATTAAGCGGTGGCAACCCGCAAATTGTTGCGATATGGTTCGTCCTAATTGGCATTGCTACAATCTTGACTCTGTTTTTTTTCACCAAATCTCAAACATCAACAAAAATCGCCTTTACAATTGCATTGATTGCAACACTTTCAAGATCTTGGATGCTCGCGCCAACTATAATTTGGAGTACCGCACTTACCCCGATTTTAATGATTGCTGCTTTCTATCTGCTTTTAAAAACATACCAAAAGCAAACGAAAATAAATCTTTTCTTATTAGCCGCTCTTTCATTTTTAGTAATGGACGCCGAAGTTCCCTGGGGAATTTGTTGGATATTATTTTTAATTTTACTTGCTCTTTGTAAAAGGACTTTTTTAAAAAGGAATTTTATATTCGCAATCTTTGGCGGTTTCATTATTATCTTCCCAAGAATTTTGTTTGAAATAAAACACAGCTTTCTTATGACAAATACAGTCGTGGCTTATTTAAAAAATCCACCAGTCTATGGGGAAAGAGAAACATTTGTATTTCGATTATTGGACAGAATAGATATTTATTTTGGACTTTTCTCTCAATCATTCACCCAAGGGAACAAAGCGTGGGCCGCCTTTTTGCTGCTGGCGATTACAATCTTGACCGCAATGCTCTTAAAAGGCGGAGTAAAACTTTTCAAAAAAGAAAGACTTTTAATAACTGCTGCGGCTTTTTTGGCTTTTTCTCTATTATTTTTTTCATTTTACAAAGATCGAGTTTGGGAATATTACTTAATTGGACTGCCCATAACTTACATATTAATAATATCGACACTTGTAAAAATGGGTCTGGAAGATAAAACGACTAAAATTTACACATTGGTGCTCGGGATTTTAATTTTGATTTTAAATATCAACTTCAGCGTTTTGAAACCTTTTAAAATAACATGGCTCGGAGACAATGCTACTTACCGCAATCAGATTCTGGCTATGGATTATATAGCGTCGCAAAAACCTACAAATTACAGTTATTTTGCCTATACTCCTGCTTTTTTTGACTACCCTTTTGACTATCTATTTTATTGGTATTCGAAAACTGGACGTTTGGAAACACCAAAGAAAAATCAAAACGTCTTCTATCTAATCATTAGAAACGCTTCAAATCATGAGTATTTGGCTGTTGGTTGGTACGGTGATAAAACCCAAGATAAAACAAAAATTATAGATGCAAAAACATTTCCAGGTGATCTTCTTGTTGAAAAGCATATAAAAAATGAAGCCAAAAACTAATTACCTGGCAATATTAATTGTTTTGTTAGTCAGTTCATCTATTTTTTTCAAAATACCACTTAAAAATCTTTATCCGGTACCAAGCGACATGCTCGTCTCTTTTTACTTTCCTTGGTATTCTGGGCAATGGGACGGTTATAACTCTTTTACAACAAGAAAAGAGCTGTTAAGCGCCGACGCCGTAAGACAAATATATATATGGAAGGATTTTGCAGCTTCAATGTTCAGAGCAGGCAAAATACCGTTATGGAATCCGTACACCTTTTCTGGCCAACCACTTCTTGCAAACTTTCAGTCAAGCGTATTTTATCCTTTAAATTTTTTCTATCTGTTTTTCAATGCTAGGGTCGCTTGGATTATTTTAATAATTACGCAACCATTGCTTGCCGGACTATTTACGTATCTGTTTTTACGAAGTTTAAAAATTTCCTATCTTGGCGCAATTTTTGGATCAACCGCCTTTGTTTATTCGAGCTATTTCATTACTTGGCTGGAAAACGGCAATATTGCCCATAGTTATTTATATCTACCACTATCCCTCTTGGCCGGGCAAAAATATTTCGAAAATCGCAAATTTAGATATGTAATTCTATCAGTCGTAAGTTTAAGCCTCTCGATTCTTGCCGGTCACCCTCAAACTGCTATGTATATCTACGCAACGTTTTCCGCATTCTGGATTTTTAAATTTATTCAAAATAAAAAACAATACAAAGAAATCTTAGTTTTGTCGGCAATAATAATCTTTTCAATTGGAATCTCGGCAATTCAAATTATTCCAACTGTCGCGTTTTACAAACAATCACCAGTATCCCTAACTTTTTCTAAAGAAATATTTAATCAATTTATTCTGCCATATGAAAACCTAATTACATTTTTGGCACCAGACTTTTTTGGCCATCCAGCATCAAATAACCTTTGGAGCAAAAATTATGGTGATTTCACTCCATACATTGGAGTTTTGCCATTTATCTTTTCAATTTGGGGAATAATTGTTGCAAGAAAAGAATCCTTTTATAAGTTCGGAATCTTAATCGGAACAGTTTTTTTGTTAGCATCTATCGCAAGCCCGGTTTCATATGCTGTCAAAATCCTCCAGATTCCCATTTTAGATTCCACTTCAAGCGCCCGTTTTATTTCAATTACATTATTTATGCTGGTAGTTTTTGCAGCTTTTGGTTTGGATAATTTTCAAAAATCTGTCTCCAACAATAAGACAAATAAAAACTTCCTAAAACTGCTTGCGGTATTTGGAACAATCTACGCCGTTATCTGGATTATTGTGTCTTATTTAAAATCATCGCCTCAAGTAACTGGGACAACTCGCGCTAACTTCGCGATTACACAAAGAAATTTGATAATCCCAACCTTGCTGTTTTCTTGTTTGCCACTTGCGCTCTTGGTAATCCAAGTCTTCAAAACGAATAAATGGGTAAAAGATTACAAAGAGTCAATTGTTATTTTTGCTGTATTTTTCTCGACTATCTTAGGAGGACTTTATTTTACGAATAAGTATTTACCTACGGCACCACTCAATTACATATTCCCCGAACATAAACTGTTCACTTACCTACAAAATAATGCAGGCATCAACAGATTCGAGGGGTTTGGCACAGCATATGTTGACCGCAACTTCCCAACTGTTTACAAACTTTTCGGCGTTGGCGGATACGACACATTAAGAAATAAACGATACGCAGAACTGATTGCTTCAAGTCAAAACGGTAAAGTGCCAGAAATTTATCCTCGGTCGGATGCAATATTACCAAACACAGAAAACGGCTACAGATCTCGTCTCCTTAACCTTTTAGGCGTCAAATATATAGTGGATAAAGAAGATGATCCAAAAACAGGCCATGACTGGCATTATGAAAGATACACACCAGATAAACTTAAAGGTATTTGGCAAGATGGAAAATTTCAGGTGTACGAAAGAGATAATGCACTCCCTAGATTTTTTGCAACCAACAAGTACATAGTCGAAACAAACGATAACAAAATTATAGAAAAAATTTACGATTCAAACTTTGATCTTCACACCTTGATATTGGAAGAGGAACCGACCTTACTCATTGAAAAAGAAAGTACTCTGGACTCTACAGTTAGCATCGTGAAATATGAACCGAACCAAGTTGTATTTGAATCAAAATCGAACATGAACGCTCTTGTTTTTCTTTCCGATAATTACGATTCAGACTGGCAAGTATACATTAACAGTAAAAGAGAAAAGCTTTTAAGAACAGATTACACGCTAAGAGCCGTCACAGTCCCAGCCGGCGAATCAGAAATAAAGTTTGTTTACAAACCAAAATCATTTACACAAGGAGTATCAATCTCAATGATAACAACTGTTGCCTTAGCATCAATATCATTATTTGTTGCCAAAAGAAAAAAGTTATAAAAAT
>JACPYZ010000117.1 GCA_016195765.1 Candidatus Curtissbacteria bacterium
AATTCGGGGAAGCCTTAACTGGTAATCCCGAGCTAAATTTATGTTCATGTGGATGAGCGTACTAAATGTGTAGAGACTATATACCCAGGACCTAAGTTACAAAATATGGTCAAAAGATAGTCCACGCCTTAACGAAAGTTAGGGATTTTGTGTAATCGGCAGGTTCTAGGTTCGAATCCTAGTCGCGGAGCAAATTGGACAGTACTAGAAATGATCATTTCTGACACTTACATAAGCCCTATCAAAACTTACGTTCAAAAACCCTTGGTTGTTGAATGGCGAGAGATTTGTTTAAAGGCTGACCCTCCACCATTATTTTGTGAGATTCCTGATGACTTGAAGCTTAAATCTACATCAAGCGGTACGTCTCAATTTTATACATACAGCTCTTTGGCTTCAGTTCCTGCTATAAGATAATTTTATTGATATAATTTTTTTATGAAAAACGCGATTATTCTTCATGGTGGACCATCTAAAGAAGAATACTATGACCCCGAAGTGTTGAGTATGAGTAACCTTCATTGGATTCCTTGGCTACAAGGACAGCTTTTAAAACATGATATTCCAACTGCAACACCTGAAGTGCCTTGGAGCTTTGATAGGAATTGGAAAGTTTGGCTGAAAGAAGTAGAGAGATACGATATAGGACCAGAAACAATTCTTATAGGTCATAGCACGGGAGCAGGATTTTGGATAAAGTATTTAAGCATCAACAAAAATCTCAAAGTTGATAAAGTAATTTTGGTTGCTCCTTGGCTTGATCCTGACAAAGAACATACGAAAAACTTCTTTGATGATTTTGAAATAGATCTGGATTTTCCTAGTAGAACTAAAGGTGTAACTATATTTAATTCAGATAATGACCAAGAAAGCGTTCTTAAAACCGTTCGTATACTCAGAGAGAAGGTAAAGGACTTGAAGTATAAAGAATTTCATAACTATGGACATTTTTGCTACAGCGACTTAAAAACAGATAGGTTCCCTGAATTATTAGAAGAAGTATTAATTAAATAAGTTTTAAGCGTGTCCAACAACGGGAGCTCGAATTTCATAGTATAATTACTATCATGGAAGGTGGAGACGGAGCCCCAAGATTATTAGATGCATCGCGAACATCCCCAAAAGATGTGATTCTTGATGAGGGAATAGACCTCGTTGCGGAGTGTGGAAGATTTATCAGTGATCGCTTTGAAGATGCTCGCACAGCGACACCCCCCCCTATCTGGACAGACCCAGTAGAACCAAATTATGAGGGTATAACTATGGCTGTAGATGATCCCCGAGGGATGCGCCAAGAGGGCCCTGGTCAGTTTCATACCGATAACCGTTTAGGTAGCACGAGAGTGATAAAGCAACCTAAAGGTGGCGATGGGACAGAATGGGAATGGAATAAGACGGAATATGAAATACCACAACAACGAGTTGTTGATGGAGTAGAGAATTTTTTCCCTGGATTCACAAACAATGTTCGGGTAATGATGAGAAATGGTGATCTTACCTTAAGGACAACAACGGGAGACTTTTCTGGCCGACCACCAAAAGTCGAAGATATTAACTACTTCCACGCAAACAAAGGAAATAAAGATAAGGTAAAAACTGCTCTTAAAGAAGCTACAACTTATCTGTCTCCAGCAGATCATCCATTGCGTGCACCAGTTGTAGCATAAAAAGTTCTAAGCGTGTCTAACAGCGGGAGCTTCGTTTTTGCCTCGATTTTTTGTATCAAACTATAGTAACTCTCAGCAGGATTCGAACGTTGATATAATTTCAATGAATCAAATGAGAATTATACAGGACATGGATCAAGCTATTTCAGTTATGCACGATGTTTCTGTTTGGATGGAAAAGCAAGGTTTGAATGTGTCGCAATGGTGGCGACCAGAAAATATGAATCGGAATTTTCTATTGAAGTATGCGGAACTTGATGAATTTTATGTTGCATTGGTAAATGGAGCACCTGCTGCCTCTGTTATTCTGCAAGATAACGAACGTAACCAAAGCTGGAAAGGCGTGGATGGTAAAAACCCCAGAAAAGCTTTATATATTCACTGGCTTTGTGTAGCTAGAAATTTCGCTCATAAAGGATACTCCAAAGAAATGGTGAGTTTTGCTGAGCATGAAGCAGAGAGAAAAAACTTTAAGCTTCTAAGGCTAGATACAGATGCGAAAGAGAAAAAACTTTGTGAGTTGTATGAAGATTTGGGTTTTAAGTTGATGGGAATCGAGGACGAAGGAGACCATCTAACTGCATTTTATCAAAAGAACGTTGCATAGCACTTTCTAAAATCACCCCATCGGATAAGCTAAATAGAGCTGTGATAGGTTCGAACGTCCTCTAGCCATTGGAGCAACTCAGTTACTGGAAATATATAACGCTTTGTTTTGAGTGAGTACCGAATACATCAAGCAATCTTCTGCTTTTTCTAGACTATCTTTTTTATTCAGGCTTTTTTCGATTTTAGATAAGAGTTTTTTTAAATAAGGGTCGTCTTTATCTTGAATCTCAGCTATCCAGCGTTTTGCTTCGGTACTAAACCGCTTTGAGTTTTCAAATGAGCCTCTCTGAATTGAAGTCGTGATTCTTTTGAGGTCGTTAGAAAGTGAAAGTAAGGTTATTTTGTCCATAATGTGTCAAAAAAATACTTAGTTAGTTCTTCGAATAACTTGCGTGTTTGAGTGTCTTGAATTTCATTACTCGTGTTGTTGTCATTGGGTCTTATATTTATCATTGAATTGGAGTCTATTGTAAGAGTTTTTAAATCGATTCCGCCACCCCATAAAGTAGATTGTTTTGATCCTTCTTTGAGAAGAATAGCTTCATTTTCGAAGTGACGGTTTGCTCCAGCTGAACAGATTTTATTTTCTACATCGATAACTGTTTTGATGTATGTTTCAAACTCCTCTGATAGGCTGTCGACCTCTTCTTTTGAGAAAGGTTCTTTTTTGGTTATTATCACATCCAGATGATATCAGATTTAATTGAGAAAGGGATTGGTATTTCTCTTGTGGCAGGTCTAAAAGTTAAGCGTATCTAACAGCGGGAGACAGCGTTGACAGCATCTGGAAACAGGCTGCTTAATGAACGGACCAGTTTCTAACGTCCTCTAGCCAGCGGAGTAAATTAAAATGGATTGAAAGCGCTATACTTACCTCATTCATGACAAGAAATCCATTTATCAATGCCTTTGCCGCAACTTTCTACATTACTATCGTCGCTTCAGTGATGTTTTACGGAACAGAACATAACCATCCAAATAACACTATAATTGTACCTATTGCTGTTCTTTCACTTTTTACTCTCTCTGCTGCTGTTATGGCATACCTTTTTCTATATCAACCACTCCAGTTGTATCTCGATGGAAAAAAGAAAAATGCAGTAAATTTTTTTCTGCAAACTATTGCTGCTTTTGGAGGAATTACAATCCTTGTTTTTGCATTACTATTTTCAGGAGTTTTCAGGTAGTTGGGGGAACCGCGTTAAAAGGTCAGCATCAAATGCTGATATAGATAATAGTCTCCCTACTAGCTTGTTAATTTAGTCAACTTATTTTGCTTCCTTTAGCTTATCGTTGACCCATTTCATTTTCTCTTCAAGCATCTTCTTTTTCATTTCCAGGTGCTCTTTGGACATAAAGTGTTCTTCGCAACACTCCATATCATTGGACCATCCTTTGCCCATCATAATTTTTACCTCCTTTCCAGATCTTTTTTGCGTATTAGTATCTTTCTAGGCACTGCTCATGAGTCAATTCTAATTGAATTAAGTTAAACGAGGTTGAAAACTTTGTAAGAAAACGGAAGTAATTATCTGATATTCTTCGAAAAATATCAGCTGGAGCTTCAATTTTAACTTCAAATTTTGACATCTTTTGTTGGACAGTTAAAAAGCTTGTTAAAATAGGCCCAATGACTAAAAGGAATGTTTCAAGCGGTGTAGTGCATAAAGTTCCAGCGGATTTACGTGAAGCCTTAACTTCTGACCCGAAAACGCTCGAAGCATGGGAGGGCCTTACGCCTCTTGCACGCAATGAGTGGATATGCTGGGTTACCTTCGTTAAGAAAGACGAGACGAGAAAGGAGCATATTAAAAGGACGGTCAGTGAACTCAAGGAAGGGATGCGCCGGCCGTGTTGCTGGTTGGGCTGTATTCATCGCCGGGATAAGCCGATAAGCCCTTCGGTGCAAGCCATGCTCAATAAGCGAAGCTTTTCTTAGAATAAACAATATAGAGAGGCTCCAAAACAGGCGCAAAATGATATGCAGAAGTTTCTAACATTGTCTATAAGGCGGAGCAAAATTGTTTAAACTAGCTTAATTTTCCGGAAGAGCGGCAAAGTCTGCCTGCATCTTTTGATACCATTCCATACCTGAAGCTGGATTTTTCCACCTTTCTTCCATCATCTCGTGTGCAGATTTATGATCTTCGTCGCCGCTTGCGATCATATCTTTCAGGTGCTGGTCATCTGCCTTTATCACCTCGTCGGCTGTATTTCCGCTTAGTGGTGCATCGCATGGCCCTCCCATTTGTTTGCATGTCATTGTTTTCAACAAATATCACCTCCTGTCTTTGCTTATTATAAACTGTTGGACATTTGAACCTTGTATACTTTCTTTGTGAAGGCAAAAGCCCCTCTTGGTGCAAGTCTTGTAGTGTTGTCCTCGGTTTTTTATGCCAGTTACGGTATTTGGACTAAACTAACTGGTGACTTCTTCGACGGATACACAGCCTCTTTTCTTAGAAGTATATTGGTAGTTCTTATACTCGCTTCGATTGCTGGTTATTATCGTAATTTTGAGCCTTTACGCTTAAGGCAAAATTGGCGGTATATATGTGGAATGGTAATTGCGTCCTTGTTTACCTGGGGTCCACTATATTTTGCTGTTTTGCAGGCTGGTGTTGGAATTACTTTGTCTGTTGCTTATGTCAGCATTGTACTAGGCATGTTTTTCTTTGGCTGGCTGTTTTTTGGGGAGCGTTTTACAAAAGGCAAAGTTTTTTCTGCGGTACTAGGTATTATTGGCTTAGCGTTAATTTTTTCGCCTACAGTTTTTGGTTTGGGTTGGATTGCGCTTTTTGCTGCACTTATAAGTGGTTTTTCCTCTGCTGCAAATATCGTTTTTACAAAACAAATTAAATATGGCTCGACGCAATCGACGATTATCTTATGGACGGCATCGGTTCTTGCAAATGGACTAATGGCATTCTTGTTCGGTAAATCCTTCCCAACGTTTGAATGGCAAATTCAATGGTTTTATCTACTTATTTTTGCTGTGACTTCGGTTATTGCCTCTTGGTCTCTTGTACGTGGCGTGAAACTTATCGATGCTGGAGCGGCTGGCATTCTTGGCTTATTAGAAATAGTTTTTGGTGTTGTGTTTGGGGTGGCTTTTTTCCAAGAAAGACCAACTGCGGTTGTAATTTTAGGTATGGTGGTAATTGTTATTGCGGCAGCAATTCCATACTTTCGGGACTTTAATGCTAAACACGACAGCTTAAATTAAGTCATATCGGGCTAGCAGACTACTTATTTGGAATTGGTGGTAAAGTAAAATGTATTATGCTTGACGATCTTAACGTAACTGTTCCAGAAAAAGGTTTGCCGTCAAAACCAAGGGTTTTTATTTTTTTGCGAGCGCTGGGAAGTTTAACCATTACTTCGATGGTGGTGGTTATTGTTCTGGTAGATGTTACGGCGTGGATATACCAGGAAGTTTATTTTAGGATTTATAAAATTCCTAAAGTAAAAAGAAGTGATTATGTTGTGATTACCCGCGAGAAACTTAAAGGGTTGAATGTGTTTCAAAAATGGAATTGTGCTTACTGCGAATATGCCAATAGAGTCATTATTTGGGTCCAACAAATAGCTCATCAAACAGAGATTTATTCTTGTGCCATAAAATATAGGCACAGGCTACCAGAAGAAACTTACCAGTCGAAATTTTTTGAGGAATCAAAATTCTCTAAGAGCGGATAGTTCTATAACCAAAACATGTCAAAAATAAAATTTAAAACTTTGAAACCCAGTTTTCGTGTAGTTAGGGATAACAAAGCTATGTGTCTAGCCTTAGAATGCAGGTGAGTAAAGATTGCAGATTATTAGTTTTTCTTCCGAAATCGTATAATACCAAGATGGAAAGGAGGTATAGGTAAATTAATTAATAATTTACAAAAAATAATATGACTGGAACAGTTAAAACAAAGACAGACAAAGGTTATGGATTTATTTCACGCGAAGGAGAAGCGAAAGATCTTTTCTTTCATTCAACAGATTTAAGTGGTGTTACTTTTGATGAACTTCAAGTAGGAGCAACCGTTGAATTTGATGTTGTTGATGGTGAAAAAGGACCAAGTGCGAAAAACGTAAAACCTGCTGCGTAAGGTTTACAAAGGAATTTAAAATCCTAAGGGTCTAAATTTTTCTATGTATTACTTCTATATTCTGCGTTGCTTGGATAATTCCCTTTATTGCGGCATGACCCGAGATTTGCAGAACAGATTAGAGGAGCATAATTCTAGTGGTCAAAAAGGCGCTAAATATTTGCGGGGTAAAAAACCGGTAAAGATGGTTTATTGGGAACAATACCCTGATATTAGTGCAGCTATGAAAAGAGAGGTCGAGGTAAAAAAATGGCCGAAGTCTAAAAAAGAAGCATTAGTGGCGCAGAAAAAAGCTAGCTAAAGCTTGGTCTCTCTAGAAGATTTACTTATGGTTTTATCGGTAACAGTGGCTTGCCGATGACAACAATGGGTACAATCACAAGGCTGTACCATAATATTTTCCCAAGAATAAACCAAATAAGGAATGTGTTGGTTGGTATTCGATAGAATCCGGCGAGAAAAATGAGTGCGTCTCCTACAAAAGGTACACCGGAGAAGAGTAACGCGAACTTACCATATCGTTTGAAGAGATTTTCGGCAATGATGTAATCTTTGCGCTTTCTGGTTTTGCGATACTTAGAAAGTAATGATCTGCCTTTTCTGCCAATTGCATAAATAAGTACTGTACCAATGATATCTCCAATTAGTGCAATGCTGATGACAATGACCGGATTAAATCCAGTGGCAATGAGGCCAAGGATTATTCCATCAAGGGGAATCGGAATAGGTGATGGCGCAAGAATGGCCAAAAGAGCGAGCAAAACATAGCCGCCCAAGTTCATCAGGTGCATATTTATTTTTAGTATATATGTTTGTGGTTTGGTCGGTTAGCGGAAAATGTTACTTGCGAGGTGAGGTGGTTCTACATAGGGTAAAGAACCCAGAGAAGAATATTCTTCGTTGAGATTGCTTAGTTTTTCCATGTCTTTGCTTTCTAATTCAAAGTCAAAAACATTGATGTTTTCGTCCAGATGACGCTTTTGGTTGGCTTTGGGGATAGGAACTGTTCCCATTTGCAAATTCCAACGAAGCAAAATCTGTGCTGATGTCACACCATATTTTTCTGCCAATTCTTTAAGTGTTTTGTCATCAAGACGTTTTGTTCGGGTCAGAGGACTGTAGGCTTGTATAACGATTCTTTTAGCATTGCAGTATTTGAGCATTTCATCACTATGGCCAAATGGGCTCCATTCGATTTGGTTGACTGCAGGGATGTCTCCACTGTTTGCTATTAGTTTGTCGATTAAATCTATCGAATAATTACTGACGCCAATGTCTTTTGTCAATCCTTCTTCTCTAGCTCGGATTAGGTCCTTCCATAAAGTTTCACCTGCACCTTGTGGCGGAGGCCTATGGATTAACGTCAAATCGACATAGTCTATATCTAGCTCTTCTAAATTAGCTTTGGTTCTTTGGTAAGCATCGTCTGTTTCTTCGACTTTGGTGACGATGTAAACTTTATCTCTCGGAACGCCACTTTTTCTTAGCCCATTACCTATGCCGGGTTGGGTACCATAATCGCTGGAGGTATCAATCAAAGGATGGCCAAGGCTTATGGCATAAGCTATTGTTTCGGCTGTGTCTTTTGTGAGCTGCCATGTGCCTAGGCCAAAAACGGGCATAATATTACCGCTATTGAGCAGTAGAGTGGTGTCTTTTGTCATGGGTTAATTTTGGAGGTTTAGTGAGAGTTGATTGTTTGAGTTGAGTTACAGATTCGTAAGAGACATAAGTGCTTCTTACTTTTTTCAGACATGAATTTAAAATTTGCAGTGGTATAATTGCTGGGCTTATGAAGATGAATCCGGTTGTACATTTTGAAATGCCTGCAGAAGACAGAGAGCGTATGGCGAAGTTTTATACTGATGTTTTTGGTTGGCAAACACAGCTGATGGGTGAGGAGATGGCCAATTATGTTTTGGCAGCAACAACAGAGTCAGACGAAAAAGGTCAATCTAAAACACCTGGTGCAATCAATGGCGGATTTTTTGAAAAGAAAGGTGATCAAAAGGATAGTGTTATTTCTGTAGTTATTCAAGTTGATGATATTCGTGAACACATAGAGAAAGTAAAAGCGGGTGGTGGAACTGTG
>JACPYZ010000118.1 GCA_016195765.1 Candidatus Curtissbacteria bacterium
ACCTAGAGTTAGGATGATCACATCTGTTTTTGAGACATTTGCAAAGTTAGTTGTAAGGTTTAAAGATTTATTGATGTATTTCGCAAGAAGAGGTTGGGCCCCCTCTTCCATAAAAGGCATTTGTCCTTTTGAAACTGTGGCTATTTTATTTTCGTCCGTGTCTATTCCCCAAACATCGAAACCTTTGTCAGCCAGATAAATTGCGAGTGGTAATCCCACACGACCAACCCCAACAATAGAAACCGCTAGTTTTTGATCTTTCCTTGTGCTTTTTGATCTTGCAGCCATGTTACAACCTCCTTCAGTCCATTTTCAAATTTTACTTTTGGCTCCCAATCTATTATTTTCTTTACTTTATCTACATTAGGAACTCTGCGTTTAATATCAAATTGAAAACCTTTGATGTACTTTACTTCGAAAGGTTTCTTTTCGCCCATGACCGTCCAAATGATTTTGGCCAGATCAATCATTTTTATTTCTTTATCGGATCCTACGTTGAAGTCTTCGTTTTCGCCGTTTGGGTGCAGGGCCACTGCAATTACACCACCTGCAACATCAGAAACGTGCGTAAAACATCTTGATTGTTGACCATCCCCTAGAAGTTCAAGCGGATATTGTCCGGACAAAATTTTTCTAACCAAATCTGGAATGACGTGGGCATAGCCAACTTCTCTTTCTGGAAATTCATTTATTCCGTATGCATTAAATGGTCTGCAGATTGAAAAAGGTAACTTATATTGGTCATAAAATGAATGACAATACCATTCCCCTGATAATTTTGAGAATCCGTATGAGCTTACTGGTGGTGGAATTTTAAATATATCTTCTTCTTTAGAGGGAAAGGTAGTTGCCGATTCAAAAACCATGGAAGATGAGATGTAAACCATTCTTTTGATACCAGCATCGACTGCTGCTTCAAAAGTACAGCTGTAAAGCTTGTTGTTTTCTGAAAGAATTGTTGCTGGAAATTTGTGAAAATAACCAATACCTCCGATTTTTGCGGCTGCATTAATACAGATATCGATTCCTTTAAAAACTTTTTTTGCTTCTGCTGGGATTGTTAGATCAACATTAATGAATTCTGCCCGTGTATCAACTTGAGCATCTTTTTTGGATAAATTATCGGCAACACGGACTTCGTGGCCTACTTCAAGAAGTTGTCTGACAATTTCGGAGCCGATAAAACCTGCTCCGCCCGTAACTAAGATTTTACTTTTCGCCATTTCAAAAAGAAAAAACCAGTTGCAAGAAGTGCTGCGATTGAAATAAATTCGCTTAGCAAATGAACTGGCGTTTCGTTGTATTTGATTATAACGTCGTGATCTCCCTTTGGCAATTGAAACATTATGAGTCCCCTCTCGTTTTGGTAGTTAATTGGAATATCTTTGTTTCCACTTTTTACCTGCCAACCTGGAAAATAAATAGTGTTGACAGTCACGTTTATGTCTTTATCAGCGTTTATTCTGGCTTTATAGATAGACGGACTAATTACAACATTTGCGAGTGACGCTCCCTGTGCTTCAATCTTTGTATTTGCCCTAGCATTTGAAGGTTTTTTTACCCAAAGAGGCATATATTCGTCGCGGACGGTTGTGGTTGACTCGTTGGTACTATAGAAACCGTCTGGTTGATTTGTGAATGTTCTAGGTTTTGTATATAGAAGAGTAGACAAAATTGCAGCAATAACTAAAAGTACTGCTACAGTTTTCTTATTTTTAGCGTAATCAACTATAAATGCTCCAAAAACTGCAGTTACTAAAACAATAATGGCGAGCATTCTCCATGGAAATTGAATTACATCCAGTCCAGGCACGTATTTCCAAATAAGTTCAGCATATCTGGTCATCAAAAAAACAATTGGTAAATAAATAATTGTGAGAGCAAGAACTAAATTGTCTCTTTTTTTGGAAAAAGTAATTGCTACTGCTGTTGCCAAAAATAGAAAAACACTTACAAGTCCCAATTGGACAGACAAGCCGCCAGTTGAATTTGGATCTGGACTGTAACCCCATTGAGGCATCAAAAGTTTATCAATATTTACCAAGTGGTTACTTATTTCTGATACTTTGATCTGTGAAAGCCTTACCGATTGTAATTCTACAAGAGCAGGTATCCAAAAGAACGCGCCAATTAAAAGACCTAGGACTGTGAAAGCCGTTGTCTCCTTCCTATATTTTTTGTGTGCAACGATAAGAACTGCCATGAGAATTACAAACAACAAAGCAATTACATTATGTGAAAGCAGAAGTAAGCCAAAACTTAAAGAAAGAATTGGAAGATAAAACTTTTTGCCTTTATGAATCTGGAAAAATGCCCCTAAGGCTATTGGCATGAAAACAAAAGCCAAATTTTCTCCGATTGAACCACGAACATAAAGGTCTACAAAACGATAAGGTAAATATAAATAAAGCACTGCGCCCACAAATGATGCCACTTGTGAATAGCGTTTTTTTAATGCCCAGTAGATTGCAATAACCGACGCGATAGTTGCGGTTACGAAAATAATTTTGACGCTGTTTATAAATGAAAATCCTATTATTTTTGGCAGCTCTGCAGCGTAAAAAGGTAGTGGATAGAGAAAGTTTGCCACCGGATAGCCATA
>JACPYZ010000123.1 GCA_016195765.1 Candidatus Curtissbacteria bacterium
ACTGAGCTACAGCCACCGTTTCCAAATGCTCCGCATTTGGGTTCTAAGTTACTATTTTACCAAAATTTGTACCCCAGGAGGGATTCGAACCCCCAACCAGACGCTTAGAACGCGTATGCTCTATCCATTGAGCTACTGGGGCTTTGGACACTTAAGACACTGTGCAATTTTATCTTAATTGCTTAGTTTTTAGAAGTACACCCTATCTGATATAAATACGTGTAACAATCATCTAGTCTACTAAACAACAAAAAATGAAACATAGATACTTGATTCTTGTTGCCCTTTTGGTTTTGGAGCTGACTTTAGTGTCTGTCGTATTCAAAGGTTTCTATGAAGCTAGAAAGGGCGCATTAGGAAAGTCCACTGTAATACCTCTGAATAATAAGGCTTTTGTACAAAGCACAACAGAAAACATTAAATATTATTACGAACCAAAGCCGTATGGCACAGAACCATTGGATTTGCTTAGAAAGCCGGACTGGTTAAGACAAGACCCTACATACCTCATTAATTCCGAGGGTTTTAATAACGAACGAGAATATTCCATAGAAAAGCCTGTGGGTACGTTTAGAATAATCACGCTGGGAGATTCTTTTACTTTTGGTCAATTTGTAGACACGAAACTTGCGTACCCTGCTCTTTTGGAAAATTTGCTCAATTCATCGGTGTGCGAAGACCAAAAATATGAAGTTTTGAATCTGGGCGTACCTGGTTACGATGTTCAATACTCACCAGAACGATTCAGACTTCGTGGCCAAAAGTATAATCCGGATTTGGTTATTTGGTTTTTGAAAGATGACGACATGGCTGTCATGGAAGAAGTCATCAAAGGCAAAGCGGTTGCTTACAAAAATAGTGGTATTGAAGATAGACTGGCTTGGGAAAAGGCAAGCTTAGATTACAGCCTAAATTACCCTGAAAGCATCAAAATACCGCTTCAAAAGAAGTTTATCGAAAGTTTAGATAAATACTATTCAGGCAAGTTGCTCATAATAACTTTTCCATTTACAGAGGAAAAGTTTAAAGGAATATTCAAAAGTTTTGCCCAGTCGCATAATCAGGGCTATTTTTTTGACAATCTAACCGACATTTATGCCCAAAATTTAGCATTTCCCGATAAGCACCCGAATGTTGTAGGACATCAGAAAATCGCAACGGATGTTTTTAATTTTATAAAAGACAAGAATATTGATTCGTGTCGCTAGTTTGGAGCGGGATGCGGGAGTCGAACCCGCCACCTCAGTTTGGAAAACTGACATTTTACCGATAAACTAATCCCGCACAGTTTTTATATTTTAACAAATGGTCTAATCTTTTGGGAGCTTTGCAAGCAGTCTTTGGACATTTTTGTAGCTTATTTGATATTTGAAAGGGTGATAAAGAAACGCTGCGGGTGCATCTTCCACTAGGAATCTTTGAAAGTCCGCATAAAGTGCCTCTCTTTCCTTTTCGTCCTGAGTTGACCTTGCATCTTCTAAAAGCTTATCGATTTTGACATTCTTGTAACCAGTAATATTTGTTTTGGCCTGGCTGGAATGCCAGAGTGCGTATTGGTCTGGGTCTGGTGATAATTGGTTGATTGTTAAAAATGCCTGATAGTTTTTAGGCACCTGGGATTCTTCTTTTAAGACAACGTTGATGCCGACTGCTGTCCAATCTTTTTTTACCTTCTCGGCAATGGCTCGATACGATGGGATATAGGAAAGCGTGATTGTTTTACCTTTAACTTGTGCGTTTGCGATAAGTTCTCTTGCTTTGCCTGTGTTGTACTCATACTTTTTAACAGCAGAATTGTATGCCCAGTTGTTAGGTGCAATGGGGCTATTTGCGGTTTCTCCGTCGAATTCTGTTCTATTTATGGAATAAATTAGGGCTTGGCGCAGGTCTTTGCTGGAAAGCAATTCATCGTTGTTATTGAAAAATATGGTGATAATTTTTTCGTTATCTGCTTGCTTGTTAACGTTCAAATTGGGCCAGTTTTCTACTTCTTGGGCGCTTGTGAAGGTGCCGGTTTTAATGTCCCCCACTTTTAATGCTGTCAAAGCCTGGGTTTCTCCCGGGTAAAATTTAACATTTACTTTAGGTAAATTAGCTGAACTTGGAACTAAACTGATTTTGGTAACACGGTCATCCACCTGGTCAATGTGCGTAATTCGGTAATTGCTTGTGCCGTAGAAAGTTTTAGATTTAAACACCGGCTTGTCGAGTGCTAGCAAAAAAGAAGAGATTGGGTTTGGCAGTTTGAATTCGATCGCCTGGTTATTCAAGGCATTTATTTCTACGTTATTGATGGCGATTGTGATATCGCGGGCATTAACTGGTGTATCGTCGTGCCATTTAAGATTGTCTTTCAGGAAAATTACGTACGTTTTGCCGTCCGGTGAAATTGTCCAATGAGAAGCAAGTGATGGTACCGGTCTGCCGTTGTTGTCAACTGCAACTAAGGTCTTTGTGGCAAGCGTCAGAGCTTCCGGGGGTAAGGTTTCCAGCGTGTAATTGCCAACATAGCCGATGTTAATTGTATTTTTTTCGGAAATATCTGGAAGAATCCAACTAATAAAAGCTCCGATTAGTACAAGGCCAATTAGAATTAAAACTAAGTACCATTTATATTTTTGGGAATAAGCAAGTGTTAGGCGCCACCAAAACTTAACACGGCGGGTTTTAGTTTTTACCAAGGACATTTACTTTGATATTAATACCTGAGTAATGGAAAGCACGAAGAATAAAAAACCAAGACCAATTGTTGCGTAAATTAACATTTTTTCGACGCCACGCTTGCTGCGATAAAAACTGCTTTCACCGCCAAAAACTCCAGAAAGTCCGCTACCTTTTGCTTGTAGCAAAACAACCACGACCAAGGCAGAAGAAACAATCAGCTGCAGAATTAAAAGAAAGGTTTTCATTGGATAATATTTCTTAAGGCAGATGCAATTTTAGCACTATCATGGTAAAGCGGATAGCCCGTGTCTACGTAATCACCCATTTCTAATTTTCCCGAATATTCCTCTAGGTTATCCCAGTCAACTTGAACGTAACTATATTTGTATTTTGCCGGTATTTTTGTTTCCTGGTTAGTATTTATCAGTATTTTGTCAAAAAAGAATCCGCCATTAGTGGCAATTATACCTTATTCGTCAACCTGATTGGCTTATTGTGCCGGTATACTAAAGATGAAATGTTTAATGTACTTTTCATACAATCAATGCAAGAGTGAAAGAGAGACGAACATAGACGGGGTG
>JACPYZ010000122.1 GCA_016195765.1 Candidatus Curtissbacteria bacterium
AAGTGCACGGTATGCAAAATATATAAAGGCAACAAAACCAAAAATTCCCAATGTGTCCAAAAGGTAGCTTAGGTCAAAAACATTAAAGTAGCACCTGGCAAATTCAGACATAAATATTCCAGGTTTGTTGTGCAAAAATCGTGTGAAATAAATATTTTTACCTATACCATCAATAGTGACTTCTTCAAAAATTCTCGGCGGCACGGCTATTTTGGCTGTGTCTATGTCACATTTTGGCAATGGGACAGGAGTCTTTAGGATGATTGTTGCAAAGAATAATAACAATATTATTAGTTTCATTCTGTTTCTGAAATTACGTACCTCAAATCCCCGTCCGTCGAATAAATATTTTTTAGAACCTTAGGTGCGTGAGATTGCCACATTGGAGTAACAAGCAATGCTTTACCCGGTTTTGTTTTGCCCCAAGAAGCTCCGAAAAACTCGTACTTATCAAAACCATTTTCACCGTCTTTTGTTCCAAAATATTTATCTGGTGGGTATTGGGAATAAAAAAGTGTGAAAATGTAAGGGTGCCCGTAGTAGTTACTAATTGCGATCGTTTGGTAATTGCCTTCGATGTTTTTAATGTAATCCATTGTTTGTCTGAACCCATCTTGCCAATCTAAAGCTTTTTGCCTTGGATAATGGATGTAGTATAAGTGCAAATATGTAGCCACGTTGTAAGAGCCTATTAAAATCAAAGTTGTTAAGATTGCTTGTTTAAAGTAATTATTTCTTATTTTTGTTATTTGGTAAAAACCTACTGATGCAAACATTGGATAAAGCGGAATAAAGGTCAACGCACGAAGAGCGTGAGGTGTTGGTGAGGCCAAAGCAGCTGGAATTGCTGCTGTTAAAAACCATAATAAAAGCAGCCACTTTTTTTCTTTTTGGTGTATTAAAAATACAAGACCCGCTAGCACAAGTGGTAGCTCAAAGACATACAACTCCCCCATTCCACTCACAGAATGTCTACCTATTGAATCACCATTTGTGAAAAGAAAGTTTAAGTTATAGTGCGAAAGATAATTTGAAATAAATGTTTGCAAAAAATCTTTTTTTGAGAATATTCCTACTGATTGTCCACGTATCAAACTATTCTGAAAGTTCGAGATAATGGGAATTGTAAAAATTAAAAAGACAACAACTGGTAAAATTAATTTTTTGCGGAACTTCAAAAGACTCTTAAAATTTGTCACTGCGAGAAGAATAAGAATAAGTGGTATCCAAATTTTTGCGCCATGATAAGTATTTAGCGCTAAACCAAAAAAAGCAGCTGTTAAAACTAGTCCCTTTTGCGATCTTTTGCCATACAAATAGGTGGTTACTCCAAGAATACTCCAGAAAACCATAAAGTTTGCTTCGTGGTCGTATCTGGAAAATTGTAGGTGCCAAGGATCGATTGCAAGTAAAAATGCACTAAGAAGCGCAATTTTCTTGTTTTGAAATATTTTTAATGCCAGTAAATAAGTTACCAATATAGTTAACGTTCCAAGGAGAGCGGAAGGGAATCTCACGGCAAATTGATTCAAGCCAAAAATAGCAATTGATGGAACTAGCGTATAGACCGAAAGCGCGAGATTATAGTCACCGAATGCCTTAAACGTTTGAGGCATGAAATTACCGTATTCATCCCTACCAGTTTTTAAAATACTATAGGCATTGTACCCATTGGAAGCCTCATCCCAGTTTAGGTGAGGCGGTACTACCCCAAGTTGATAAAACCTTAAAACGAAGGCTATTAAAACAATAAGAACCAAGACAAATTTACTATTTAAAAATGATTTCATTGCAAATTTGTGGAAGATGCCAGGTTATCATGAAATACCAGATTGATATTATAAAAAGAGCAATAAGCAGAGTTATATTCCATTTGTTTTCCACAAAAAATGATTTTGACCAAGCCGATAAAGACAATAGAGAAATGAGTGCAATTAAATGATTTTCTTTTTGGTTTTGAAATGTGAGATATAAAATCACTAAAGAAATAGCTGCTAAATGGAATAATCCTTTCTTGGATCTTTTTTTGATAATTGTCCATACACCAATTGTAACTGTAATTGTGCCAATTGGGCCAATTAAGTTCAGTAAATATCTGGGTTCAAAGTAACTTGTAAAAACTTCTGCAAGCAAATGCGGTGCAGTTGTCAATTTGTTATTAAAAATCTTCGCTTCTATGCTATTTGGATTTTGCTCGTAAATTCGCTCGGATTCTACACTAAGGGTAACATCAGAAAGTTTAAATTGTTTAACTAGGTATGCAGTACAGCCTGTACTCTGCCAAAGCCTGAAGATAATTGCGCTTGCAATTAAAACAAAAAACAATAACAATTTTGACTTATTAATTTTCTCCTCCGAGATTCCAAATTTTGTAAACAACATTCCCACCGTTGTCTCTTATTTCTTCTTTTAAAACTCCGTCTATTTTTTGCCATGGAGGTGCTACGTAGAGTGCTTTGCCTTTCCCGTAAATTGGTTCATTTACTCCGACAAACTGGTACTTGCCGAAGCCTTCTGGACTACCAGACTCGAGATATTTTGCAGGGTCGTAGTTGGTGTATATGAGTGTATATATATAAGGTACGTTGTTAATTTTCGTGATATAGATTTTTTGATAGTTAGGTTCATATTTTTGCACGGCGGTAACCATCCTTCTGTAACCATCTTGCCAGTCTGCTGCAAATTTTCTTGGATATATGACAAAAAGATGTCTTGTAAAAATTACAATCACAAGGACCGCCCAGACAAATATAATGATTTTTGGCAATTTCAATTTGGAAGAATAAATGCTATATGCCCCTAAACCAGAAAAAAATGCCAGAGGAATCACCATTTGTAAGCTTCTCTGAGCATGAGGGTTGGGAGCAACAATTGCCGCTGGTAGCGGGCTCAAAATAAGCCAAAGCAACATAATTTTTAAAAAAGTTTTATTCACGTTTTTAAGATTAAAAAGCGCGATTGCAATTAGAATGAACTCGAAAATATGTAGTTGACCCATATCCACCTGGGAATGCCTTCCTATTTGGTCTCCTCTTAGGAATAAAAAGCTTGGCGAAAAATTTTCTAAATAGTTTTTTGCAGTTAACTCTGCAATATATAGCGGCTCATTGTATATTTTTGATGATAGGAATCTAAATGGTGGTTTTGATCTTTGGTCAAAATCCAAGCGTTCTTGTTTAAACTCATCTCTATTGAAATTTGATTGAGACGACGCTCGATTCAAACCATTAGGTGTTAAGGTAAAAAATATTAGAGGTAGGGAAATAAGTATAAAAATTGCCAGTGAAAGAAGAAAATTCTTTTTTCTTGTTTTTATCTCTTTGTAAAATAGAACGGTTAATCCGACTAAAAAAAGTGGGGTGAATATTCGGTATGCGTGATAGATATACATAGTCAGAGCAAAAAAAACAAAAGACAGTATAGAAGATAAAGTTTTTTTTGAGGACGGGCTTTTTAGAAAAAGCACCAACGCCAGCACGAAAATAAAAAGAGCTGGAACAGATTCGAAACCTGCTCTGGAAAATTGAATATGCCAAGAAGATAAAGCGAGCATTGCGGCTGCAAAAAGCCCAAGTATTTTATTGCTGGTTCCACGCCTTACAAGGAAATAAAACCAAACAATTGTCAGTAGTCCAAATAAAAAACTTGGGAAGCGGATCGCAAATTCATTTAACCCAAATAAAGAAATCGATGGAATCAATATATAAAAGTATCCTGGCAGCTTCCAGTCGCCATAGCTCTGGAAAAATAGGGGTAAAAAAGCTCCATGCTGATCTTTTCCTGTATGTAGTATTGAGTAAGCATCATAACCGAAGGCCGCTTCATCCCAATACAAGCCAGGTGGATTTAAACTGAGGTTATAGAACCTAATAAACAAGGCGACTGTAAATACTATAAGAAAGAAAACCAAAAGGTGTCTGGATATGCCTGGGGGTTTTAGCTTAATCATGGCTGACGAAAATTATGGCTTTTTCGCCATTTAAATAATAGATCGTTTTGACGATATTTACACCTGTTGGAAAATCTTTTGGGGTGCCAACCCAAAGTATTTTTGTTTTATATTTAATCTCATTTTCGTAATCAATTTGTCTAAATTCGTATTTTTCAAAATGATTATTGTTTTCTGCAAAACCACCAGAAACTGTTCCGCCTTCCTGGAGGTATCTTGCAGGATCATAGGCCACGTTGTAAAGCCAAAACATATAAGGTTGCTGTAGAGATGTTGATACGACTACCTTATCGTATTTACTTTTAATTTCCTCTGTGGCTTGCGCGGCTTGAGCACGTCCATAGAACCAAGCTTTTGAGTAATCTGTAGGCAAATGCACAAAATATTGATAAATGTAGTAAAAAAAGTTAAGAGAAAGAAGCGTGCCTAGTGTAACAAATACAACTTTTTTATGATTTGATAAAACTAGCAAATTAAATAACCCAATAGCCGCGAAAATTTGATAAGTTGGTAAGTAGATCTCTGTTCTTAGCGCGTGGGGAACTTCCCAAGTTAAACTAGATCCAACAGCTGCAAGCAAAAACCAAACTGTTATTATTTTTTTTGCTTCTTTTGGGTATTTGTTTTTATATAAAAAGTAACCTCCGGCTACAATAAACGGTAAATCCCAAAGATATAAAAGCCCGACTTGGGGAGCATGGTGAGTATCAGCATCTGCGGTAAAGAAAAGGTATTCTGGATTGAAGTGGACAAAATAATTTTGGATTATTTGTGGAATGTAGGCAAAACGCTGGTTGTGTAATATGGAGCCAAAGCCGACCCCAGCCACTTTATCTTCTTCTGCCAATTGTTGGGACCTTAGCTGTGGTTTTGGATCAATAAAAACACTGATCCCATTAAATCTTACCTGCCCCCCGCCTGAAAAAAACGTGGGTATCAATACAAGTAAAAATATTACAGAAACTGCTGTTGGACCAATCAATGCTCTCCGCATTTTAATAAGCTGTTTTCTGTAGATAAATAAAAGACAAATTACTAGCAAAGGAACGAAAATACGAGCGTTTTGATAAGTGAACATCGCAAGGCCAAAACAAATCCCAGAAACTGATAATAAAATTCCTGATTTTTTAGTTTTTGCGACAAAGCATGTTAGGTAAAACCAGACACCAGCGACTATAAAAAATAGTGAAACATTAGTTTCAAAAGCTGCTCTTGATAATTGTAT
>JACPYZ010000127.1 GCA_016195765.1 Candidatus Curtissbacteria bacterium
CTACGTAAGTTCAAATCTTACCCGCAGCACAATTTCCTTCTAAAGTTGGCTTTGTTGACATAATTTGATACAATCTGGCCAGTTAACTTCTGCCTTCTTTAAATCAGTGGACAACGAACAACAACCTACACAACCGAGTTACACAACTCAATCGCCAATTTACCAAGAGGCGCAAGAGTCCAAAAATGCCAAATGGCTTTGGATTTTGATTGCTCTTATCATTGTTGGCGCTTTGGCATTTGCCTTCTTTAAAGGTATTGGTCCATTTGGCCGCTTTAAACAAGCAGCTGCCGAAAGTCCGACGCCTACCGCTTTTGCCGAAGCTTCTGCTTCTCCAGAAGCATCAGCTGGTGCCAATATCGACAAAACTAAGGCAAAGCTTAGAGTTTTAAATGGTAGTGGCAAAGCCGGTGTTGCCAGCAGCGCAAAAGATTATATCGAAAGTAAGGGTTACAAGGTTACCGCAGTAGGTAACGCTAAGAATTTCGATTTCACAGATACAGTGGTTAAACTTAAGACTGCGTTTGCAAACTTTAAAGATGCACTTGTTGCCGACCTTTCTGGCAAATACTCTGTTACAGTTTCTAGTGAACCACTAGAAGCGACAGATTCTGCAGACATCGAAGTGACTGTCGGCAGTAAATAAAAAAAGTTATTAGCTTTTAGAATTTAGAGGTTGGATCGCCGAAAGGCGATTTTTTTATGGCAATTTGGGCAAAAATAAAACCAGTCAAAAAATGTGACTGGTTAATTATTGCTGCCCTACAAGAGGCGCATGGCTTAGATTTTTCTTCTGTAACCACAATTCTGGATGCTGCCTTGGCTCCAAAGAACTTCCGGACTCACATTCCATGGATACAAACTCGTGAGAAGAAAAACAGACTAAGACTTTAAAGTGCTTCCTTTGTAGGAACGGGCAGTTGAATGCCTCTATGTTTATACTACCACCACAAATTTAGCAGATCAAGCTGAGAGCTAGCTTTAAAAACTGCCAAAAAGATTATTAAATCAGCCCCTTTGCACAGTAGTTTTTAGAATTCTTTGTATTCCATTTGTAGCTTTGATAGAATCCGACGCTATGGGTGAACGAGATTCTCTTTCTCCAAGGAGGAGGGCAAGCCTAGAAGGTTTGGCCCGATATATAAGGTGGTCAGAACCAGGAGATTTTGAAGCAGTTTTACTTCAATCTCTAAGAACGCTTAGGGAAACTGCACCAATTTTACAGGTAGTGAAATCAGAAGTACTTTCAAAAGATGGAACAGCACTTGTGGTGGAAACTGCCAGTGGTCTGCTTAAATTTGATCATGGTAAGCACGAGGTCAAATCCCCGCCAAGAGCAGAAGGTAGGCCGGCGAAAGTAACAGACACGGAGGGTGATTTATTGGGACTCTTGATGATGAATGCGGGTTTTGTGGTGACGCCGGAAGCTTTGCATGAAATTGGTTTGAATATTGCATCTGCAAAAGTCTTAGTCAGTCATTTAAGACATAAAATTGGGGACGAAGCGTACGAAGATGAGCAGGGAAGAATTCATTACACGCTTATTCGAACAGTATGGGGTCAGGGTTATATTCTAGAAGGTAAGTTAATTTAAAAAGGCGCGTGGAAGCCGGGCATTAATAAGCCTAAAATCGTAGACGTGATCGGGAAAAGTACTTGGCCCAAAACTCCGGTCACAATCAACAGCAGCAAAATAAAAATTCCATATCTTTCGGTTTGCATAAAATCTTCGTACCACTGGCGAGGTAGCAATCCACCAAGCACCTTAAAACCGTCAAGGGGTGCAATTGGAATCAAATTAAAAACAGCAAGCACTACGTTAAAAAAGATAATCGGTGAAAAGAAAGTGTAAACAGTATTTAGAGTTTCGTTCAGAGCGCCGGTGTAATAGGCAATCAAGTAAGGTGCAGAAAGCAGCAATGCCAGGGCGAAGTTAGAAGCCGCGCCAGCTACAGAAATCAAAGCAGAATCGCGTTTAATGTTTCGCAGGTTAAAAGGGTCAAATGGCGTCGGCTTGCCCCAGCCGAAACCTAAGAAAAGTAGTGCCAGAGTGCCTACTGCGTCCAGGTGAGCCATCGGGTTTAGCGTTAGTCTGCCTTCCAGTTTGGCGGTTGGGTCGCCCAAACGGTAAGCAACTAAGGCATGGGAAAATTCGTGAATAGTGATTCCGGCAATTAAGCCGACTAACATTGAAGCTCCCAGAATCGGGTTTGTTAAAAGAGCAGTCAGTAGAAATGGCAAAGAATGGGTAAACAGGGCGTTGAAAACAATAATGATTAGAATTATCTGGAAGATAGAAAGGTTAAACATAAGATTGCTCGGTCTTGCGGGTTTGTGGTATATTCTACCAGATCTGAAAGGCATGTGCCTGTCAAATTAGTAAGGAAAACAAAAAATGAAAGCTTGCCAAGTTTGCGGTAAAAAATCTCAAATTCAAAAGTCCGGAGCACACAATTACGGTGGAGGCTGGGCATATCGTGCCACAAAAACCAGGTTTGTTTCCGAACCTAATTTGCATTCCATCAAGGTTACCTACAAAGGCGTTCGCAAAACGATGCGCCTTTGCACCAAATGTCTACGCCGTGTTAAGGCAGAAATGGCAAATATAAAGGTATCAAAAGTAACAAAGGTACCAGAAGTATCAAAGATAGAACAACCTCCTGTTGCTGTCGCTTAACCCACTAACCCCTC
>JACPYZ010000124.1 GCA_016195765.1 Candidatus Curtissbacteria bacterium
AAACTACTGCACAATATAACTTGGGAGTTTTACAATTGAGTCCTTGGAGGGAACTATAATGGCAAAAAGCGAAAAAGCTCTCATAATTCTAGATGGAACTTCAGTACTTTATTATTCCAAAAAGCTAGAAAAATTTAGCTTCCCTGGAAATTCGGTTGCAGACTTAGAAATTATAGACTCGGTTCTCTTAGAAAACAGTTTTAGACAATTTATTCATGATAAGGCAATCACCCCTTCTCATTTGTTAATCATTTTGTCTCCCAATATAACTTTTACTAAAAAACTATCTGAGGGAGAGGGAAGGGAAGCCATGAAACGTGAGTTCTTAGAAACAGTGCCATTTTCCAACCTTATCTGGAAAATATACCTCAGTAACAAAAAAACTACTCTAGTCGTGGGGAATAAAAATTTCTGCGAAGCATTTAAGCTTTTGTTTGAGAGAGCAGGTTTTACAGTTGAAGCAATCACTCCACAAGCAGCATTGCCTGAAACGTTGAACGAGTTAAGGGAAAATAATCTAGACAGTTTACTCAAAAAACCTGCAATTTTAACGAACTTGAACCTGGAGGTGCCTGCTCATAATGAAAACCACAGGCTCCAGAATGAAGCACAAAAACAATTTAAAGCCAATAAGAACTTGCGGATATTATTACCTGTTTTTTTAGCTGGGTTATTACTCTTGGGAGTTTCATTTTTTATTTTTGGACGTGGTACTCCTAAAATCTCCAGGCCGCCAACTCAATTGATTTCTGCAAAGACCCCCCTGCCGGACATAAATAACCCTGAAACGTTGCAAATCCAGATTTCCTACACGACGCCGTCGGAAGAAACAGCGCGTAATTTAAAAAATACTTATTGGAGTGTCGGTTTTAAAAATACAGACACGATTGTAACCTCATCAGCTCAAAAGACTGAAATAATTTTCCCCTCAACAATTAATGAAGATATTAAAAAACAGCTTAAAAATGAATTAGCTAAAATAGATCCGCAGTTTACTGAAGGAATAGGTACTGAAAACAAAGTACTTATCATGTTATCGGCTTCTTTAGGTAAGAAGCTCATCCCTTGACAATGATGCGTATTTATGTTTGAATACAGCACTATTATGAGACATCAGAGAGGTTTTACACTTATTGAGTTGTTGGTTGTAATGGGTATATTGGCTGTGCTTTTAGCAGCGGTTCTTATTGCAATCAATCCACAAAGACAATTTGCCCAAGCTAGGGATTCTCAAAGAAGGAATGACATTTTGGCCACTTTAAACGCAGTCCAGCAATATGCGGCTGATAATAAAGGTGTTTTGCCCGCAGTTATTCCTGTTGGTTTACCCGCTCTTGATACTGGTGATACGACATTTTGTAACGCGGTTGTTCCCAAGTATGTGTCCTTGCTACCTACTGACCCCAATAATAATAGTGGAAATGCATATGCTTCCTGTGCAGCTGGACAAACAACAGGATATGTAATTTCTAAAGACGCCAATGGTAGATTAACAATTTCAGCTACACCTGAAGTTACTACCACAATTTCCGTTACGCGTTAATTCTAAAAATATTATCTCAGCAAAGACTGACTTTGATCTAGTTTTTAACTAAAAAGTTTCAGTTGACATTTATAACGAATCAAATTAAATTAAATTAACTGTTTTTTCTGCTCTAAAATCTGCCCGTTATAAATTTAATGAGATTTACCAAAGCGCTTATGCGCCTCCTGGGACCTTTACTATTCCTCACAACACCTATTGTTGCGGCGAGTAAAACTAGTACAATTTATACGGCCGCGCTTCAAAAGATAGGACCCAAAAAATTAAAATTCATTTTAATTCCACTGTTTGCTACAGTGCTCGTTTTCGCCTTTGCTGTAACAGTCACTTTTGCTGCACCTAAGATATCTACACCATTCACAAGACCTACACCAACTCCTGCTCCTACACCAACAATTACACCGACTCCTTCTCCAATTACTATTTCCTGGCACGGAAATGGAACAACCAATGGATTATGTAGTAGCATTGGAAATTTCGATGATCTTAACCCGCAACCTGGACAGCAAGGATGGTTATTTATATTGACATCGCCCATTGCTACGGGACCATATCTGCTCACCACAACTTTTAATCCGTCTACTCAGACACCGAATAATCCAATAACAGGTGTTAAAAAGGCGAACGGTTCAGTGCATTTTGTAGTTTATACAACTATCGGTGCAACACTTGTAAGTGCCTCTGCAACGTTTGGAACTGCAAACAGCATACTCACAGTTTCTCATTGTGAAAAAGGAGTACAACCACTTCAAGTTTCTAAAACCGCAAATACATCTTTTACTCGTACTTGGACATGGCATATCGATAAGTCCGCTGACAAAACCGACCTTGGAACGCTACAACCGACAGATGTGGGAACTGTCAATTATACGGTAGGTGTTAGTGCAACTTCTCAAGATAGCAACCACGTTGTCAGCGGAAACATTACCATTACAAACCCATCAGGAAACCCTACCGCAAACATCACTAATGTTGTTGATTCTCTCAACGCGTCAGGAGCAGTAACAGTAAATTGCCCCGGTGGACTTTCACAGTCTCTCGTAGCCGGTTCAACTCTGACTTGTACGTATAGCGCGAGTGTAGGTAATACCAGCGACTCACAAAACACTGTAACTGTTTCCACTAGCGGTTCAGTGTCTGGGGGATCCGCAAATGCAAATGTTGATTGGAATAATGCAACAATATCGAAAGTTGATGATTGTATTACTGTAAACGATACTAACCCCAAAGGTCCCCAAAATGTGCAAGTTTGCGCACCTGACGCTCCTAAAACTTTCAACTACAGCACCACATTCAGCAAAAACGGCGTCGCGGATGTTAAGCTTACATGCGGAAATAACACGTATAAAAACACTGCGTCTTTTGTCACAGATGATAACAACCTAACAGGCAGTGCTGATTGGACAGTTACTGCAAACGTCCAGTGCAACACATTCTGGTGCTCACCGGGCTACTGGGGTAGTGCCGCAAAGTTTGACATTTACGCTTATATTAATGCCCACAAAGTTGTGACGCCTCCACCAACTATTGCCGGAACAGATCTCTACAGCTCAATAACAGGTATTTCCCCTGCAGCCCTAAAATCAGGCAGTCCTCCAAACCCAACATTGGCAGCAGTACTTGGGAGTCCGTCAACATATGGCGGCCCGGCATTTAACTCTGTTGCCGATTACTTTGCATACTTACTTGGGTGGGGTGGAAATCAAAACACCGGCGAGAATTGCCCACTTAACGCTAACGGGAACTAAAGAGGTCTAATTCTGTCACGCTCAACTCGTGACTCTTGCCTGTTTCTTACAACGCTTTTCTAAAATTAAACAATTTGCTAAGACGGGAGGTGAAAAAATAATGAATATAAAGAAAATTTTAATCGGAACAATAGCAAGCGCCTTAATGCTTGGAGGTGTTGCTACTTCGGCTTTTGCAGTGGCTCCGACTGTGCCAAAAGTACCTACAGCCCCTGGGCAAAACAAAATCGTCTGTGAAGATGGGACGCACGATTATCCAGGCATCTATGGCGGCGTTTGTACGCTTCCTTCAAAAGGGGCAAAGGGAACCGCGACACTTGATAATACAGTTATCGTTGGAGATTACGACTATGCAGCGGTTTTTATCAATAACACGACTTTGTCTGGACAGGTTTTGAGTAAGGTTACACAACTTGGCTACAACTACAGTGGCAACATTTCTCCACTACCTGGAGATTTAAGCCTTAACGTGCCTATTGATACAAATGGCGATAACAAGAATGATGCCTACCTTTTTATTGATGCCTATTATTGTCCGGGAGTTGCTGGAAATGTAGACGTTATCAATAACTCTAACTGTGGGATCTATTTCAATGGAGTTGACTTTTATGCAAACTGGGCAGCAATTGTCGCTGCACATTCAGCATGGAAAGTTGGCACTTTACCAGCAGACGATCTTTCTGTCGGTACTTTGCCATTTATCATTGCAGAGCGCGTGAATTCTACTGAACCACCAGCGCTTTGGACTGTTGGCAACATTACACTTGGTAAGGCAGGGAAATAATTAATCTTTGACTTAACGCTATTTAAAACAACTCAAAGGAGCAATTCTCTGGGTTGTTTTTTTCGGGGAATTTAATATACAAAGAGATTAAATTTCTATCACGATCTACTCTTGATTCTTATTTGTTTCTTACAATGCTTTTTTAAAATGACGTAATTAACTAGATGGGAGGTGAAATAATGAATATTAAAAAATTCTTAATTGGATCAACAGCAGGGGCTTTTCTTTTTGGAAGTCTTGCGGTAGCAGCATTTGCAGTTGGCACTAACGGCAGTTTTGAATCTGGGACTGACCCAGGTGTGTTTACAACTGTTAATCCAGGAGGCACAAACATTACAGGTTGGAATGTTGATTCCGGAAACGTAGATTACATCGGGACATACTGGCCAGCTTCCAATGGGGTGCGAAGCGTAGATATGAACGGTTTAACAGCCGGATCTATTAGCCAATCCCTAACAACCGTAGTCGGAGCAACATATAATGTGACCTTTGATTTGTCAGGAAATCCTGATAGTCGACCCGTGGGTGATCCTTTATGGAGCCCTAGCAATAAAGTATTGAGGGTAAGCACAGGCGCAGCTTTCCAAGACTTT
>JACPYZ010000125.1 GCA_016195765.1 Candidatus Curtissbacteria bacterium
ATTTATTATAGGTTTTGACGACTTAATTTCATTCCAAATTTTACATGTTTGAAACTGAAAAATTAAATGACGTAAAAACCTGCCGTGCTCGGTCTGCAATATAGACCTAAGGGTTTTTCGCGCTCGTATGCCTAATTCAAGTGCTTTAAATGCTTAAATAGTTTAAAAACAGATCTTGAAGTAAGCTTGCACCATAAAGTAGAATTTAACCTCTGATGAGTGCAGAATCTAAAAAATGAAGACAATTAATCAGACCTACACAATAAAAGCTCCAATTGAAAAAGTATGGAAAGCTTTAGTTGATCCTCAGGAAATTGATGATTGGGGAGGCGGTCCTGCAGAAATGGACGGCCAGGCGGGAACAGAATTTAAACTTTGGGGTGGAGACATTTGGGGTAAAAATCTTGAAGTTGTTCCAAACGAAAAATTGGTACAAGAATGGTATGGCGGCGATTGGCCCGAACCATCAAAGGCGACTTTTACTCTTAAGAGCGCGGACGGTGCAACAACTGTCGAACTCGTTAATGAAAACGTTCCAGACCGCGAAGAGAAAGAAATTGCCATAGGATGGAAAAAGTATTATTTAGGTCCTATGAAAGAAATGTTGGAGATGTGATATGACCGAAAATCCTGCTCAACCAATAACTGCGTCATCTTCAAAATTTGCTGCCGACAAATTAACTGGATACGTGCTCCTCTTATTAGGTCTTCTTATGATTGCGATTGCAGTCGTTTTGGCCTTTTTATTATTAACTGGGAGAACTAAACCACCGCAAGCGGTAAATTTTGAAGCGCCCTCTATACAAATGCCAAGCAATGGAAGCGTTGAACTGCCTGCACAGCTGAAGTCACAAGGTTTTTCTGTCTCTAAACCAACAAGCCAAGTTGGAGCACAAAAAATTATATCTGATGAGGTTTTTAATTTTTACTTGAACACTGGTTTATTTTATTTACTTATGATGTTCGTGGCGTCTGCTGGTTCTAAAGTTGCAATGATAGGCGTACACTTAATCAAAGATTTTAAGATAAAAGTCTAAAACCTTCGTAGCCAAATCTGTCATATAATTAGTTTCTACAAATATTTTAATTTTGGGTAATGCGTAATATTTTAAAAATAATTCAGATCGCGAAACCGTTGCACTGGTTAATTATACTTATCGGATTTTTGATATTAGTTCAATCAGCAATTGAACTTGTTGCACCAATTCTTACAAAATATATTGTTGACGATATTGTTGCTGAAATAAGCGGAAAGCATGGCAACGCAGAACACTTAGCACTTTTGGTTGCAATATCCTTTGGGGCAGGAATCGTTGGAATAATATTTGCATCTATTAGTAATCGTCTTGGAGACCATCTTGCAGGTGAACTTAGAAAATTTTTAACAGAAAAATTCTACGACAAAGTTTTGGCGTTACCGCAAAGTTATTTTGATAGCGAAATATCTGGAAAGATCGTTAACCAACTTAACCGCGGAATCGTAACAATTCAAGGACTTTTAAATAGTTGGACAAATTTTATTCTGCCACTGTTTTTACAGAGCATATTTACGATTTTTGTAATGGCACGTTTTAACGCAGCAATTGCGTTTTTTACTTTCTTGCTTTTTCCAATATATATGGCCCTCAGTTACGTTTCTGCAAAAAAGTGGGGTGTTCGAGAAGTTGAAAAGAATGCCATTGAGGATTATACGCGGGGCAGAATAACAGAAGTGATTTCTAATATTAAACTTGTGAAAAGTTTTAGTAATGAGACGGGTGAATACAAAACAGTTTCAAGTAATTTGGTAAAACTAAACCAAATTTATGCCCAACAGAGTAAAGCCTTTCATATCTATGATTTTGTAAGAAATTTAAGTTTACAAGTGATACTTTTAATTGTTAATGTAATCGTTTTTTACAGTGCATTTGTTGGGAAAATGACAATAGGCGACATGGTTTTAATATTAACTCTGTTTACTCAGGCAAGGCGTCCCCTGTTTGCGATGTCCTTTATCTTATCTAACATTCAAACAGCCGAAAGCGGCAGCAAAGAATTTTTCGAGATATTAGAGTTGCCTTCTTCTGAAAATTACACCAGAAGCGAAAAGTTAGTTAAATTAAAAGACCCAACCATTGAGTTTAGAAAAGTGTCGTTTAAATACGAGAAGTCTGAAATGGTTTTACAAGATGTTTCGTTTTTAATAAAAAACAGAGAAAAAGTTGCGCTTGTCGGCCATAGTGGTGTTGGCAAATCAACAATAGTCAATCTAATTTTAAAATTTTACGAACCGACAAGCGGAGACATTTCACTAAAAGGTCAAAGATATAAAAACTTAACTCACAATTTTATAAGGAACAATATCGCACTTGTTTTCCAGGAAAATGAACTGTTTTCTTCAACAATTTATGAAAATGTTGCCTATGGTAATTTAAAAGCTACAAAAGAAGCTGTAATCGAAGCTTTGAGGAAAGCGAACGCTTGGGATTTTGTTAAAAAACTTCCAAAAGGAATCGAAAGTGAGGTTGGTGAACGGGGTGTCAGACTTTCTGGGGGTCAAAAACAAAGGATACAAGTTGCAAGGGCAATTTTAAAAGACTCTCCGATTTTAATATTAGATGAAGCAACCAGCAGTCTTGATGCAAAAAGTGAAAGAGAAGTACAAAATGCGCTTGAAAACTTAATGAAAAATAGACTCGTGATTATTATTGCTCATAGATTTAGCACTATTCAAAACGTTGATAAGATTTTGGTGATTGATCAAGGTAAGATTGTTGACAGTGGCGATCCAAGATCACTCGCTAAAAAATCTGGCATATATAGTGATTTACTTAAATATCAAATTGAGGGCAACCGTAAGTTACTACAAAAGTTCGAGATATATTAATCGTCAGTTCTTGATTTTATTTTAATGTTAGTGTAAAGTTGCACAATATTATGCCAGCAGCCGCGAAAAATACTACTGTAGAAAAGCCTACTAAAAAAAGCATTAACTTTTTTGGCAAGCTGTATAAGCTTGACTTAATTTTGCTCACCATTGGTCTTTTAATCTGGATATTTGTTGGTTCGTTTTTTGGATTTACTATTGTGCAACAGCTTAAAGCAACAGTAGGACAAAAAGTTGATAACACAGTTCAAAGTGTGGGGGGCCAACCACAGTCACAAGCGCCAACGCAAACCACAATACCTGGAGTCGGAACAGTTAACATTGCATGTGTGCAGAAAAACGTGAGCACCGACACAATACAAAAAGTTTTTTCTGACAACGGGACAAAGAATTTGAGCGCTGATGAGAAAGCAAAGTTAGATGCTTGTGTTGTACCCGGCGGACAAGCTACCCCTTCTGGAACTCCTGCACAATAATTGCCTAGATTAAACTTAGGCTTTTTGATTCGAAGACAATGTTTTTGGGCTTTATAACTACTCTTCTTGAACCTTTTTCTACAAAACCTGCAACGATACTTTCAAATCCGCTACTTTTAATAATTTCTTGAACTTTTTTTACATCTTTTTCGGAAATGAAAATTGCATAATCTTGACCCATGTTGTATGTATCAAAACTTTCGTAGTCTGAAAGCCCAGCTTGTTTTTGAATAAATTTAAATATCTCTTGGGGCTCAAATACTTTTTCAATTACATAAGTAACTTCTTTTTTTGAACGCATTACTTTTCTTAAACCATGACCCGTGATGTTTGATAAGTAATGGATATTAATGTTTGATTTTTGCAAATTTTGTATAAGTTGCGCGTAGATATTAGTTCTTGTGAGCAATGCGTCCCCGTAAGTTAAACCAGGTTCTATCATTTCTAAATAACCATTTTTGAGTCGATCTGCGATTTTGCGAGTTAGGGTTATCCCATTTGCATTTACTCCATTTGACTTTAGAAAAATAATTCTATCTCCAACCTCTATGTTGGAACCTAAAACTAAATTCTTGTCTTTTTTAATAAACCCTATCGCGCTTACGCCCAGATCCACTGCATTTTTATTGTTTATGTCTGTTTGAGTCGCTGTTTCGCCGCCACCCCAAGAAGCACCAGCCAAATTACAAGCGCTCGTCCAGCCACTAACTAAATCATTCATTCTTTTCATGTCTTGGAGCCAATCGTTATTTTCTATTGCCCAATATGCGTGAACCACCAGAGGTGTCGCACCTACTGATATTAGATCGTTTAGTCCAGTTGCGACAGTATCGTGGCCTATGACATCGTAATAACTTCTACCGGTAAGTTGGTACATTTTATCGGCAATTAGGTTTTTTGTTCCAAGGCCTTCAATCACAGAGGCCATTAACATAGTACCCTGACCCCAAACATATGCTGATTCACCTCGAGTGTCTGCAATTTCGTAAAATCCTTGTTTTTTTAAATTTTTGGCAGTTAATTTTGCAGATTTTTGGGCCAACACCTTTGTCGGATCTTTTGTCATGTAGTTGTCACCAACTTGAGCGTAAGTTATTTTCTTCATGATCGTTTTAAAAATTCTACCATGTTTTTTATTACAAACCCTGCTTGAAGATCTTCAAAATCTGGTCTGCGCCAATTTGGATTTTGAGTTTTTTCTATAAATTTTTCTGGATGAGGCATTAAACCTATGATTCTTCCTGAAGGATCGCAAACACCCGCAATTGCGTTTGTCGAACCGTTAGGATTTTGTGGATAGTTCATTGTTGGTTTACCTTTTTGGTCAATGTATCTGAAGGTGACCAATTTTTCCCGCTCGACCTTATTTATTACCTCTTTTGTCGAATAAAAATCCCCTTCTCCATGATTTACAGCAACTTCAGCAACGAGCCCTGCAGGTAGAAACTTGCAAGCGCTTTTTTCTGTTCTTATTTTTACCCATCTGCATTCAAAATGGCCGCTTTTGTTTTGAGATAGTGTTGCATCCATTTGTCCTAAATTTCCAAAAGGTAACAAGCCTGTTCTAACCAAGGCTTGGAAACCATTGCATATACCAATTACCAATCCTTTTTTTTCAATGAACTTTTCTATTTGACCCCTTATTGAGCTTACAAGTTCGATTGCTAGAATTTTGCCAGAAGCTATGTCATCACCATAGGAGAAACCGCCAGGGATTGCTAAAATTTGATAGTTCCTTAGAGTATCTTGACCAGACCTTAATTTATTTACGTGCACAAATTTAGGCTGTGCTCCATACTTTTCAAACGCATAGAAAAGTTCATGGTCACAGTTAATACCATCTGCTTGTAGGATACACACGCGAGGTTCAGACACTTAAGACCTCCTTAATTGGTGTTTGCCAGGCTTTTTTAAGTTCTGTCGTTTTTGCCTCTATGAGTTTTGTGTCTGAGCGCCTTATTGAAAGAGTTTCCTTTTTTAATGTCTTGCCAATTATTATTAATGGTAGCCCCTTTTGTTTAAGCAGAGCGGAACTTGAGTCTACTTCCAGTAAAAAGGTGCCCGGTGTTTCACTAAAAAGAATGTTCTCGTCATCTTCTGTAGATATTTTTGAAAGGTCAATTTCCGCACCAATATCACCACCAAAACTCATCTCACAAAGAGCTGTGGCTAAACCACCTTCTGAAATATCATGACACGCCAGAATTTGATTTTTTCTTATTGCTTCCGTTAGAGTTTTTAAAACAATCTTTAAATTTTCTAGATCAACTTTTGGCACTTGTGAGGAACTCCCGCTTGCAACATCAAAGTAAGTTGTTCCTCCTAAGTTCTTAAGATCCAATCTACCAAGAAGCACTAAAGTAGAACCCGACTTTTTAAAATCTGAGCTGGTCGATTTTGCAACATCTGGTATTTTTCCAAAAACAGAAGCGATTAACACAGGTGGAATTTTTAGAATTTTTCCACTGGGATAGCGATAAGTGCTGGAAAGACTATCTTTGCCAGAAATAAAAGGCATGTTTAATATTTTGGCAATATCAACGCAAGCGTCTACAGATTTGTCTAAATCAGCAAGAGATTCTTCGTCTGGAAATGGCCAAATAAAGTTATCAATAAGTGCCGCATCCTTAATATCCCCACCGACACTTACGTAATTTGCCACTGCTTCTGCGATTGCCCAAATACTCCCCCAATATGAATCTATCTGTGTCATAGCGGGATTCAATCCATGCGCCGTCACAAAACCATACGGCTTATCGTAAATTGGTCTTAGAATCACTCCATCATTGGGGCCGTCATAATTTTTACCAGAGAATGGATGAAGCGCGCTCGTTCCCTGAACGTTGTGGTCGTACATTCGGACAAAGCTTTCTTTAGAGGCAACATTTCCGTGACTTAAAACCTTTTTCCAAGTTGTTAATAAATCTGATTTTCTTGGCGCTTTTTGGGCAACATTTGCTTTCTTTGATTTTCCGACCATAACTCTTTGTGGTAAACCATTGTGAATAAATTCCATTTGTAGACCGCCCACTTTTTCGTCCCTGTAAAAAAGTTCTAACTTTTTGTTGCCTGTGAAGGTTCCAATTACCGCGCTTTCAACATTGTGCAACCTACTTAATTCATTAACTTTTTTTAAATTTTTCGGTGATATTGCCATAACCATTCTTTCTTGAGATTCAGAAAGAAATATTTCCCATGGAGCAAGTCCAGCGTATTTTAGAGGCACCCTGTCAAGCTGAACTTTGGCACCTGTTGACTCACCCATTTCCCCTACTGCAGATGACAGTCCACCGGCACCACAATCCGTGATTGCTCTAATTAAATTGTGATCACTCATATCAAGGACTGCATCAATCACTCTTTTTTCTTCGATCGCATTTCCTATTTGAACTGCTGTACTTGCGGTATCAATAGTTTGATGTGTCATCTCGCTAGAAGAGAAAGTAGCACCGTGAATACCGTCTCTTCCGGTTCTACCGCCAATCACAACGATCAAATCACCTTTTTGTGGTGATTTTTTTATTGCTTTTTCTTTTAGGATCAAACCATATGCTCCGGCTGCCACCGTTGGTTTTGCTTTAAAGTCCTTATGAAAGTGAACAGAACCGTTATTTGTGGGAATGCCAACTCGGTTTCCATAATCTCTAATTCCATAAACAACTTTTCTGAAGAGATAATCTGGTGGCAAGCAACCCGGAGGTAATTCTTTTTCTGGTAAGTCCCATGGCGCAAAACAAAAAATGTCTGAAGCTGAAATTATTTTGGCACCCTGGCCTGTTCCAAGAATATCTCTGAAAACCCCACCTGCACCTGTCATGGCACCTCCGTAGGGTTCGATTGCTGAAGGACTATTGTGTGTCTCTACTTTTCCACAAATTCCATACCCATCGTAAAAATCGATAACGCCTGAATTGTCGACAAATGCAGAAACAATAATCGATGAATTATTTTTGGCCGTGCTTTTTATCCTTTTTATGAATGGCTCTTTTTCTTGACCATCAATAATAACTTTGGCTTTGAAAGTTTTATGGCCACAATGTTCGCTCCAAGTTTGGGCGATTATTTCTAGTTCTATGTCTGTCGGATCACAATTAAGATCTTTAAAATAGTTTTGAATAACTTTCATCTCTTCTAAATTTAAAAATAGCTTTCCGCTTGAAAGTTCCATCAAAGATTTGTTAGATAACTTACGAATTGGAACTAGTTTGGTTTTTGGTATGGTGCCTTTAATAAGTAGCGTCTGTGGGGTTTTTTTGACAACATATTCTATGTTCTCGTTAACGAGTAATCTTTTGGTAATTTCTTCAATCTCTTTCTGTGTGACATTGCCATAGAATCCGTATTCGTAAGATGAGTCTGCGGCACTTAATTCTATTCCAATATCTTTTGCTCCTTTTATTATTGATGAAACTTCCGGGTTCATAACACCTGGCTTGTAAGCTATTTCAATAATTTTTTTAGCGTCTTTTATTATCGGTGCCTCGCACGACATTTCTTGATCTATTGGTTCCCATAGAACAGTTTGGGCAATTTTGAGAGCTTGCTTTTGCGAGACTCCTTCGAGTCTGTATACTTTTGCCGTCTTAATGTTGCTGATACTTTTAATTTTGAGTATTTTGCGAGCATCGGCAGCAAGCCCTTGACCTTTTGAATCTGTTTTTGACTTTGAGGTAACTCGAACGGTGCAAATCATTTTTATCTTTTTAAATCACGATAGCCGATATCTTTTCGATAGTGCAGGTTATTACCATCTATGCGAATTTTAGAAAGCGCATTATATGCTATTTTTCGCGCTTCTTGAACATTTTTGGCTTCTGCCATGACGTGGAATAACCTTCCACCAGCAACGAAGTACTTATTATCTCTAACCTTGGTGCCTGCTCCAAAGACTTGTATATGCGCAGGAGCATCTTTGACGAGATTATCAAGATTATAAATTTCTTTCCCAATGACTTTCGTGTTATCTATTGGATAACCTTTTGCGCAAGCTGTTACAACGATCCTATAAAGATTATCTTTGGTAATCTTGATTTCTTTAATCTTGTCATTTATAACCATTTTTGCAATTTTATAAAGGTCATTTTTAATTGAAGGAAGCACAACTTCTACTTCTGGATCTCCCCACCTTGCATTGAATTCAATAACAAAGACCTTACCTTTTTTGTCAATCATTCCCCCTAGATAGAGAATTCCCGTATATGGTCTTTTTAGTTTAACTAAGCCACTGACTGTTTTTTCAAATATTGATTCTATTTGCGTCTCAATCTTTTTGTTGATGGCTTTGGGTGGAGAATTACAACCTATTCCTCCGGTGTTTGGCCCCTTGTTATCATCATATATTGTTTTATGGTCTTGGGCATGCCCAACGATGATGAATTTATTTGCATCTACAATTGCAAAACTTGTGAATTCTTCTCCCTTGAGACACTCTTCTATTAAAAAAGTTTCGCCACTTTTGCCGAATTTTTTCATCTTGATGATAGCTTCTTTGGCGTCTTTATTGTTTTTGGCATAAATTACACCTTTGCCCAGGGCAAGACCAGATGCCTTAATGTACCATTCAGATTCTTTTTGGGATTTGAGAAATTTTATCCCTTGTCCTTCCGACTTACATATTTTGTATGCCGGTATTGGTATTTTGTTATTTTTCATAAAATTTCTTGCCCATGCTTTGTCCCACTCAATTTGTCCGGCTGCTTTTGTTGGCCCAAAAACTTTTACATCCATTCTGGAGAGTGCATCTGTCACTCCTGCTTGGACAGCATCATCTTGAGCAACGTCGACAAGATCTACATTATTTTCTATGACAATTTTTTTGATGCTTTTAATATCTGTAGTTTTTACGTTTGGGAAAACCCGGACTGGCTTATTGTTTCCAACTAACATTAAATCGTTGCCTGGCGCTGCGAGGACTTGAGAAACCAACGGGCTCTCTAGATACTTCTTCACAAGAGCTGACCCTCTACCACCACCATCTATAACAAGTATTGTTGCACCTGATAATTGCTTTAGGACATCAACGTATATTTCGTGTTCTTTATTCTTTATTCGAGCGTACAGTGAATTTACTGAATCAGTTTTTTTTATTTTTTCAAATGTTCTTTTTAGTACAGGCCCAAAATCAAACTCGTGAGTTAAAAGATGCACGCTTGAACCTGCGTATGTCGCTTTTTGATCCAAAAAGTTTTGGATTGCTTTTTCTGCCAATTTTCCTTTATTCCAAAGTGCCAATGAGCCGTCTGGGTTTTTAACTTCACCTTCCATGTCGTCTGGAATAAGGCCTGGATGAACATTTAGTATCCTGCTATTGTAAGTATCTATAACTTCGTCCGTTATTATTTGCTTCCAGCCAGCGAGTACCACATAGTCTGGATTATATTTATTTAGTATTTTGAGTAGTTCTTCTTTTTTGTAGGAGAAGTCGACTTTTATCTTTTCTTTCTTAGCTCTTTCTATACCTTTTGCCTCTTTTGTATCGCTAACGACAACCGTAATCTTTGCGTTTATTTGCTTCTTTTTTATCGCGTCAATTATTGCTTGAAGATTTGTGCCGGTTCCATAATTCGAGATTAAGACGGCCAGGGTAATCATTGATACAAAAAGTTAATACTCTCTCGAGCCTTTTTTACTAACAACATCAAGTGCGGGCAATTCATATATTATTATACCAGCTTTTTTAAGGTTAAATGGAAATTTGAGGCCAAAGGCGTTTTTTGATAGAATTAACTGCTTTTAGGAAGAAGATCAATCGCTCTTCTTCGCGTAAGCTAAGAAGAGAGGAAAGTCCAGACAGGTTTAATGCCGGGGATGGAGCGTAAGCTCCGACACGAAAGTGCTAGTGTCTAAGCTTTTTACTCGCAAATATGGCTTAGAACAGGTTTTGAATTAACAAAACTTGAGAGTAACAGAGACGAGCGAGTGTGAAACGGACAATCCCACCTGCTGCAACCTTCGAATTGACGTAGATGCATTAATCTTACACGTCGCAAGTAAGGGCAACCCGCAAAACGGGTCAACAGTGACAAACATCACAGTTGAGAAAGATGATTGATAGAACAAAATCTGGCTTACTCTCTTCCTAGAAGCATTTTTTCTAAATCTTTTTCTATAATTTGCTGATAACCCTTTACCTTGATATCATAAATTTTGATTTTGGGAAATTGTTTAAACCATGTTTTTTGCCTTCTAATAAAGTTGTGAGTGTCCCCTTTTAGTCTTTGCACGGCATCACCCAGAGTCATTTTATGAGTCAAATATAGGGTTAACCATCTGTACTCTAGACCAAGCGCCATGAGCCAATTACCACTCACCCCGGAGTTTAATAGTTGTTCAACTTCTTCTAAAAGACCGTTTTTCAATCTTTTGTCAAGCCACGCGTCTGATTTTTCGTACAAATAAGAATTTTCGGCATTTAAACCTAAAATACAG